>CAZOIG010000026.1:0-4048 GCA_964579235.1 uncultured Gammaproteobacteria bacterium | reverse complement strand
ACCATGCTCATTAAGTTCTTCAGACAACTATTAGGCTCAATTATTGTATTCGTAGACTGGCTTACTCGCCCGAAGCCTTTGCAACGTTCAGAGTCGGCGCAAACTGCAGCGCAGGAATCGGTAAGCGGGCTGGCGCTTTATCAACTTTACGCTTGCCCTTTTTGCGTTAAAACGCGCCGAGCTATTCACAAGCTCAATGTCGACATCGAAATTCGCGATATCGGCAAGAACACCGACCATAGAGCGGCTTTGGAACAAGGCGGTGGCCGCATTAAGGTACCGTGTTTGAAAATCTCAGATGATGGAGAAGAGCGCTGGCTGTATGAGTCGAATGACATCATTGCGTACCTAAACGAACGCCTGGCAGTCGATAGCCGAGCCATGCTCTAGTAACGCTGGATGGGTTGGGACGCATCTTCAATGGCGACAACCAATCGATGCAGAAAACCTACTATGCAAAAAAAGCCCCCGTTTTTTGTGACGGAGGCTTTTTGTGAAGCTACTGTCTCGAGTCAGCCTGAAAGACTGAATAGAGACTAAATCGATAAACTAAGCGTCTGCTGGCACCAAACCTACGATATCGGATGGTGACAGTGCGAGACTACGAGCCACCATGTTGAAAAAGTCGATTTCTGAACTTGAGACTTTCCCATCCGCCTCGAAAATGGCTACTAGCGCTTCAACAATTGCTCGATTATGAGTGCCATCAAGCTGAGGTCCAACTTTAACTAAAAATTTGTCGAGTGGGACATCTTCAAACAACTCAGACGATGCAGCGACTCTAATTTCTTCCGCAGCAATGTCTTCACCCACGACTTCCTTCCACACAGCCTGAACTGTTTTCACCTCAGAGTCGTCAGTGGTTAAATCTGCACGCGTGGCACGCGATAAGGTCATCAACAATGTTTCCTTGAACAACTCTTGCTTTTCTTCCGCGTTCTCAGAACTGTCGAAATACTTCTTAATGTGTAAAAGGTTTTTTAAAGCCATGTGCGCACCTGCGATTAAATAGATTAGTTAAGCCGAGTATAAGCTGTGTTGTGGCTCGGCTTCAAGAGACTTGCTGATTGCCCTCGAGGGTCACGCCCGCCTTATTGACACACGAACGCGCTTTGCTCAAAGCGACATTTGGCCGCTAGTCAATTGTATTTGGGTCAAAGTCGAATACACCGAGCTTGAACCCTTCGGGTGGATTGTCTCGGTACTGAAGAATACGGTTGTACATAAAGCCGTGCGCGCTACCAATCAAAGAGTCGCGCAACATACCGTTGGCGTCACAATCCGCGGCGGCGTCTAGCAGTCTCTCGAAATTGAATACAAAATTTTCTGAGTGACGTTGACGAATTTCGGTGCCGAACAACAGCTTGTAAGCGTAGCGGTCACCGTGTTCAAAAGTAAGTGCGAGCATCTGGCGAGTAAACACTTCATGGTCGTTCCGACCCATAGCATTCCACAGTTGCGTCATCTTTTCGGGCGGTACACTGCCATTCGCGGTCGAGCCCTGCGAAGAAAGCACGAGAAAGCCCATAATAGAGCCGAGCTGCTTTTTAACGCTTTCGGCAACGCCAAGGAAAGACTCTCTGCGCGCATGCAACTCTGAAGCTTTGATTGCCTCAGATTGAATAACCGCTTGCGCGGCGGTCTTTTGCATTTCTTGGTATTGCAACTTAATCGCTTCGGTATTCTGTGACAGCTCTTTTTGTTGAGTAAAGTAACCCAAAACGAACCACAGAAATGCCAACGGGGCAAAGGCTCCCTCAAGGAAGCTGCCCAAAGTATCCATTGGGATGTTGGCGAGATTGGTCCAGCCATGACTACTGGTGATATACAGCGCCAATAAGCTCAACCAAATAATACTGCCCCAGAAGCCGGCACGAATCGCCCAGTCCTTCTCAGCTTTTTCGGTTATTGATTCGGGAAGTGGCTTTGTATCGCTGTTTTCCAGCGCCGCGTCTTGATTTTGTTTGGCTTTCGTCATCAGATAGTTATAACGGCTGTATTGCGAATTTTCAATCCTTCACGCTCCGCATCAATCTAGGCTCGAGACTTGGCTTGGACTTAAGCGAAGCTGCCGAGGTTAGGGTTGTTGCCACTAGATTGAGAACACACGCTTCGCATTACCAAACAAAAACGCGTCACTTACTGCGGGGGCGAGCTTCAAATCGTCTAGTCCGCTCAACGCCTTTTTAGGCGACATCATTGGATAATTGGTGCCAAATAACACTTTTTGCGCTCCATGCCCGCGCAAATAATCCACGAGTTCTGGTGGGTAACGGTCGACGGTATAAGCGGATGTGTCGATGTAAACATGTTCGTGCTTGGTCGCTACGGCAATGGCTTCTTGCGTCCAAGGGTAGCCAATATGGCCCGCCACAATTCGCAGTTCAGGGAAGTCCAGCGCCACCTGATCCAAGTAAATTGGACGCCCAACCTCAGATGGCATTAATGGCCCGGTGTGTCCAATTTGGGTACAAAAGGGTACGCCTAATTCACAACACGCGGTATAGATCGGATAGAACAGTCGATCCGTTGGTGGCAATTCGCACAGCCAAGGTAATACGCGAATCGCCTTGAAATTCAGCTCAGTCACACATCGTTTAATCTCATTTACGGCCACCATAGGCTTAGAGATATCAACTGAACCTACTCCAACTAAGCGCTCTGGAGCTTGTGCAACAAAGCTCGCGACTTCATCATTGGTGACCAAATCTCGATGCGGCGCTTGCCAAGCGCAGATCAAACTTTGCGAGACTCCGGCCTCATCCATTGCCGCGATCGTTGCAGCTACCGGCAGCTCTTTTGTAGGCGCGGGCGTTTTGGTCCAGCGGCGCAAGGAATCAAACATCGGATCCTGGCTATGGCGAAGAGTTGGGTGCTGAGCCCAGGCATCAATAATCACAATAAGACACTCTCAAACAAGAACGATTGATGGATACGCCCGATGTTTTTAACGTTTGGATCAGTGCATTGAAAATACGTTAAAGCACCAGGCTACTGCCTAAATCAATTTAAAGCATAACCTAAGAGAGTCTAGTTTGGCATTAGCGGGCAAGAATTTCTGGCCAGTTCGCGTCACCATCACTTATGTAGCGCTCGACGTCTTTGTTCCACTTCTTGTACACCGACTTACTGAAGTTAAGGTAAAGCTTATCTTCGTGGATTGTGAAGTATTCGGGCTTTATCGAAGCCTTTTTATTGACCGCCACGGCGTAGGCGCAATAACCGCCGTACTGGGGCTCGTAACGTTCAGGGTCTGCTCTAAATAATTCCATATTGGCTTGGCTAGAGAAAAACCATTTTGCACCCTTGTACTCAAGCTGGTGCTCTTTAGACCCCTTAATTGCCTCATTCTGAGTAAAGTAGGCCACCACATCATAGCCTCGAATAGCAGCTCGATCTCGCCCCCCGGAATAGATTGGCTTGGTTGCATGCGCCACGGCGCTAAACACGATGCTGACGCACAACGCAGTTAGAATGACAGTGCGTTGCAGGTTTGAATACTGAGTCATGTTAACTGGAGTCTCTACAAGTAAGTTATTAGTGTTTGCGCTTAAGCAGAGACTAAGCGCTCGAATAAGTCTTGCAACTTGGCCGAAAACCGACCTACCGGTTTCTCTACCTTATAGCGTTGATGCGCCTCTTTGTTCTGTTTTAAATAGCCGTGGCGGGTAAACGCGTTTTGAATTGTGTTCTCAAAATCAGCCACGTTAAGCGGTTTTGCCAAATACTTAAACACTTGCCCTTGGTTGATTAAATCGACGGCGGTCTGCGCATCGTACTCGTCAGTCAGCACAATCGCCATGAGCTCAGGCTTGGCTTGTTTTAATAAGTTAATGGTCTGCAAAGCCGTACTCAAGTCTTCGTCCAACTCAATCACCGCTACGCCCAGGCTGTCTCTGCTTGTGGCGGCTGCCAAGGCTTGATCTACACTCTGTGTGCCGTACACCATGATGTCTTGGTCTTGGCAAAACTTGCGGATTTGATGTCGAACTTCCTGTTGTTTCTCTATCATCAACATGGCTTTCGCGATGGACGATTTAGTGACCTC
>CAZOIG010000025.1:0-5442 GCA_964579235.1 uncultured Gammaproteobacteria bacterium | reverse complement strand
GCGTTTGCGGTAGTTTGCATACCCAGCTTTCTGGCTGTGTACGAGCCGAGCACATAGCTTTGCAATACGCCGTTTTCGAGCAAAGCCCTTTCAGAGGGTGTCGCCACTCCCTCTGAATCGTACAAGGCGCTATTGTTCGCGCTCATCAGGTGGGGGTTTTCGGTCAGTGTGACAAAATCAGGTAAAATTTTCTGTTCAAGTTTATCGAGCAAAAAAGACGCCTTTTTATAGATAGCGCCGCCTTTTAGGCCACCAATTAGGTGACCGATCAGACTTTTTGACATCATCGGATCAAACATCACTGGAGCAGATGTCGACGCTATTTTTCGACTACCCAAACGCGCCACCGTGCGCTCGCCAGTGCGACGACCAATCTCACTTGCAGCCGCAAGTTGATGCGGATTGCGATTTGAGTCGTACCAATAGTCGCGCTGCATGCCGTGTTCGTCCTGAGCGATAACAGAACACGAAAGGCTGTGTTGGCTTCCGGAGGTTTGGTTCATGAACCCGTGTGAGTTGGCGTAAACACCGGTGCCACGATAGGTCGAGACCGAGGCTCCTTCACTGTTTACGATTCGATCGTCTTCGGCAAGCGCCGCCGCTTCGCACTCAAGCACTAAACTGCCAAACTCTTCGACCGATAAATCCCACGCATGATCTTGATCCAAATCATACAAATCTGTTGCCATGAGATGCTCGTCGGCCAGTCCTAGGCATTTATCTTGACCAGTAAACTTTGCAATAGACAGCGCAGCCTCAACGGTGCTTTTGACACCCTCTTTAGTCAGGTCTGCGCTGCTCGCAGATCCAGATTTGTGGTTTGTGTAAATGCTTATACTGAGCTGGCCATCATTGTGCATCTCGACGGTCTCGAGCTCCTGTTGACGAGCCGTTAACGACAAGCCCGAACCTTGGTGAACCGACACCTCAGCTTGATCAGCGCCACCTTGCTTAGCAAGCGTAAGAGCGTACTCCGCGACTTCACTTAAGTTGTCAGAATTGAACGCACTCATAATTGCACTCCACCTACAGTTAAAGCATCCATTTTAAGAGTTGGCTGGCCAACCCCCACAGGTACGCTTTGGCCCTCTTTGCCACAAACTCCAACACCACTATCAAGCGCCATATCGTTACCCACCATACTAATGGTTTGCATTGCTTCGGGCCCGTTACCGATCAGCGTAGCGCCTTTAACAGGTTTGGTAACTTTGCCATTCTCGATCAAATACGCTTCGCTCGAGGAAAACACAAACTTCCCTGAAGTGATATCCACCTGACCGCCACCGAAGTTCACCGCATAGAGACCGTTCTTAACCGACGCGATTATTTCTTGTGGGTCGTAATCGCCCGCGTGCATATAGGTATTAGTCATTCTGGGCATGGGCAGATGAGCAAAGGATTCGCGACGACCGTTACCCGTCACAGGCATATTCATCAAGCGCGCATTTTGCTCATCCTGCATGTAGCCTTTGAGAATCCCATTCTCAATCAATACTGTATTCTGGCTTGCATTACCCTCATCATCGCTGGTTAGCGAACCTCTGCGGTCTTGCAGCGTGCCATCATCAACGACGGTACAATGTTTGGATGCGACCTGCTCACCGATGCGACCACTGAAGGCCGAAGTACCTTTACGGTTGAAATCGCCTTCAAGCCCATGTCCAACCGCTTCGTGCAACAAAATGCCCGGCCAGCCAGAACCCAAAACTACTTCCATAGTTCCCGCTGGTGAATCTTCTGCTCGCAAGCTAACCAAGGCCAATCGCACAGCCTCTTCGGCGTACTCTTGGATCAGGGCATCATCAAAATAATCGAGTCCCAGTCGACCTCCACCACCGGCGCTACCACGCTCGCGTTTACCGTTTTCCTCAACGATAACGCTCACATTAAAGCGAACCAATGGTCGAACATCTGGCACCAATCGGCCATCGCTACGCGCCACGAGAATAACCTCATAAACGCTCGAAACATTAGCCATCACTTCCTTAACTCGTGAGTCTTTGGCTCGAGCCAATCGGTCCGCTGCATGCAGCATAGCGACCTTGTCTTCGTCGACCTTTTGATTAATTGGATCGACGCCTTGATAAAGAGGTGTTCTATTTTGCGCCTTTTGCAACTTAGGAGACTGAGCGTCTTGGCCTCGACGACCGATAGCTTGCACTACATCAGTCGCCGCTAAAATGGCTTGATAGTCTAGGTTTTCACTGTATGCGAAAGCAGTTTTTTCACCCGCAACCGCTCGCAGTCCGCAGCCTTTATCGATATTAAAACTTCCAGTTTTGACTACACCTTCATCGAGCGACCAGCTTTCGTGCTTAGCGTATTGAAAGTAGAGATCAGCAAAATCACTACCCTGAACGTCGCAAAGCCGACCTAAAATGGTTTCAATATGCTGATTGCTTAGCCCTGTGGGCTCCAGCAAAACGGCAGAAGCGGTATCAAAGTACGAGCTTTCAGACATGGAATATTCTCTTTAGGGTTTGAATAGATACAGTGTGACCTGCGCTAAGATTTGATCAGCTTTATTGCTCACGCAGTCGTTGGTGATTCAATACGGGAAATCTTTCGCGAATGCTTTTCTGTTGAATAAGGTCAATATCGGCAATTAGCAAGCCTTCTTCATGCTTGAGTGAAGCAATAATGTCGCCGTTTGGCGCAACCACCATTGAATGACCCCAAGTTTTACGGGTCGCAGTGCTGCTAGTTTGCTGAGCGCCACATTGCCCAGCAGCTAAGATATAACTCTGGTTCTCGATCGCGCGTGCTTGCAACAAGACTTGCCAATGTCGTTCACCCGTCTCATAGGTAAATGCCGCGGGGATAGTAAACACTTGCGCTCCTTGATTCAACATCTCCCGATACAACTCTGGAAAACGCAGGTCATAGCAAATAGATAGGCCGAGCATAAGACTCTGGTTTTCATCGCCTAGCTTGACCAGATTGCTCGGCGGTTGCCCGCTGAGCTGCTCGAGTGAGCCCGCGCAAAAATCATCCGACTCGCAATAGCGGGCTTCGCCTGTATCGACATCGAACAAATGAAGCTTGTCATAGTGTGCGAGCAAACCCTCATTAGGATCGACCACGAAAGAACGAGCAAACGGACGATTGAGCACCTGTGAAGGGGACGATTCAACGGGCAAAATCGGCAGGCTTCCCGCCACAATGGTTAAATTGTAGCGCTTGGCTGCCGCTTGAATATACTGCTGTACCGGTGCGTGCTCGTCAGCTTGAGCGGGTTGCCACACTTCGATATGGCGATTGTTCGAGGAAGCCGGCATTTGCGCGAAGTTCTCTGGTAACAAAACCAGTTGCACACTTTGTTCGCTAGCCTGCTTTAGAAAAGCATCAACACGAGCAAGATTAGCCTGAACATCGTCACCTGAATTTATTTGAACGCACGCAACTTTCACAGTTTTTATCAGCGCGCTCGGGCTAACCGTTCGTATTTAGGCTAAGCGAGGATTCCGAAGCCTGAGGCTGCTCTTCACCCAGAGGTAATTCTTCTGCGGGTTGCTCCGAACCAAGTGGTTCAGGATCTACGGCCTCGGGTTGTAAAATGACATCGGCATTGTCGTCGGTAATCTCTACAAATTCGAAGTCTTCCCAAGTTCCCTCCGCGCGATATGAAACAAAGCTTGAACTGCGCATTTCGTCCTTAAAAATATTTTGTAGAACAAACATCACTGCCCCCGCTGTAGGATTCGCCAAGGCGCTGATCAAGGTCAAATTTCCACCGACCTCAGGCGCGACATGCATGTCCATATCGATGAGCTCCTCGTCCAAATCCACTTTGCCTTCAATCCGTACGAATGCCGCAGGCGAAAACATATAGGCCTCGTTCATGATTGCCTCGCCTTCAGCTAGAACGCCGGTGTATTGCATTTGATCAAAACGTAAACCACTGGCGATCACGTCACTAAAATCGAACGTTACGCGTCGTAGTAAAGCATTGAAATTCAAGAGTCCAAGCAAACGACCGCTGCCGGGCGAGACCTGCACTAATTCTCCATCTTTGATGCGGATGTCAAACTCTCCGCCCAGACGGGAATAGTCGAATTCATGGGGCGCGCCACGCCACTCTAATACGCCTTTTGCATAACCTCGGCCTTTTCGAAGAAAGCCTGCGAAATCAAGCGAATCCAAAGCATCACCAGCCGCCTGAATATCGGTCTCAAAATTGATCTGAGTAAAACTACTGCCGTCATTGCTCCACTGCCCCGATGCTACCGTCTTAACGCCTTGATCCTCTAGGCTTAGCGTATCGATAACCCAAAGCTGGTCTTGCGGTGCGCCACTAAACGCCAATTTACCCAGCTCCATTTCCATATACTTGAGGTGTTCGACGTTGATTACCAGCGCAGGATAAGAGCTCACTTCTAGAGTTTGATCAATTGGTTCCACCGGCGCATCAGTATCAACTTCTTCGCCCAAATGGAGTTTGGCCAAATCAAATCTAAACTGACTAACGTCGGCACGAGGCTGCATTTGCAAGTTGCCAGAAATTCGTTCTCCGTCAACGTTGCCAAACCAGAATTCACCGTCATTGGACTCTGCAAATAACTCGAAGTTACCGAATTCGCGCGCTAACCATATTGGGTTTGACGCACTAACTCTTATTTCACGCATGGCATCCAAAAAGTCAGTATTCTCAACTGCAACCTCGGGTTCATACATCGAGATATCGACAATCGTCTCAAGCCAGTCATCTAGGTTTAGGTCTGGCACACGCACATCTATGTTGACGCCAGGCTGTTGGTTTGGTCCTCCGAGGTGACCCACACTGATTTGCGCGGCGTCGTACAATGAACCGCGAGGCTTTCCTGGCTCAAGCGCATCTTGACGCATTTGGATGCGAGCAATATCGGCCAGCTTTACATCGATCGTTTGCTGCATATCTGAGTTACCAAACCGCATATCTAGGTTCAGTTCAATGGGGGCATCAGCAGGTTTACCCAAAGGCGCTGGGGCATCAATAGAGACACCAAGCAAGTCACTGCGGCCCTGAACCAAAACTTGAGGTGTATCGAACACCACTTGCCCCTCCCAGTTCGCTTGCCCATCGAGTCGTACTGTAATGTGCTCGCCCAACCAAGGGATAAGTTCTTGGGCACTCATAGTGCCAGAGGCAACGACTCTAAGCTTGGGCGGAGCACCGGGCTCAACGGTTTCTAAACGCGCGGTAGTCTTACCGCCCAGAAAGTCGACCACCATAGTGTCCGACACTACCGTATCCTCGCTAAAATCTATTCGTGTGTTGATGTCTGAAATTGGAACACCGCCCTCCAATTCAAAGGCAGCGTCTACAATTTGAGCGCTGCCCTGTAATTCGAGCTCGCTGACATTTGCCAGCGGCATCGCCAGGTTTAGCTCGACGTCGACGCGCCCCTGGGTCGGGTTGACGGGTAACACCTCAGGTCTATCCTCAGGCGCTAGAAGTGGGCC
>CAZOIG010000024.1:0-3350 GCA_964579235.1 uncultured Gammaproteobacteria bacterium | reverse complement strand
GCAGTTTACCATTGGGATCGGAAATACAGAATCCAGCTCACAAAATAAATATGCCCTAGCCGCTGACAAAGCGGCAGACTGAATACCGCTCACAAGAGGATTTAAAGTGTTAGTTGAACAAATAGCCGTCAATAATTCCCTTCGTAACTACATGTATATCGTTGCCTGCCCAGATACTCTGGAAGCAGTAACAATTGATCCGCTCGATCATGCGGCAGTGTTAGCTAAAGCTGCTGAGTTGGGTTGGACAATTCGGGGTGTGATTAATACGCATGAGCATCACGATCATATTGACGGCAACCAACCCGTTATTCAGGCAACTGGGGCAACGCTTTACGCTCATCACCTAGCGGTAGAACAGATTCCGAATGTGGACGTGCCCTTGAAAGCAAACGAAGTGGTTCAGGTTGGTTCGAGCGTACGGCTAATTGCTTTAGATACGCCTGGCCATACGTTTTGCCATACCTGCTTGTTATACGAGGGCGATGGTGATTCTCAAGAAAGTTTTGATAAGACTCCTGCATTGTTTAGTGGCGATACCTTGTTCAATGCAGGTGTAGGCAATTGTCACAACGGTGGAGATCCACGGGTAATGTATAAGACCTTCGTTGAACAAATATTTAGTTTGCCTGATACCACCAGAGTATTCCCTGGGCACGATTACATCGTGAACAATTTGCTCTTTAGTCTAGATCGCGAACCCTCCAATGCCGCAGCCAGAAGCTTGCTTGTGGCGATGCAGCAATGGACTTCTGATAAGCATTTTATTTCTAACCTAGCCTTAGAAAAGGCCGTGAACAGCTTTTTTCGCTTGGATAATTCTGAAATTATTGAGCGGCTTGAGTTGGGCGCGGGTTCAAGCGCGGATGGGATTGATCAAGAGCAGGTTTTCTTGAAGCTGCGTGAGCTTCGAAACCACTGGTAATACCGCGCCTAAAAGTAAGCAAAACAGCCAGTATCCGCTTAAAAAATAAAGAATTTTGGAACAAAGGATTTATAATTACTGGCTACACGAATTTATTGACTGGCTCGTATCAGCTTGCTGATCTGCAGCCAGTGGACTTAATCAGCGTTTTTTAAAACAACGTACAACGCAATCTGGAGCACCTGATGTCATTTGACGACCGAGACGGACACATATGGATGGATGGAGAATTTGTAAATTGGCGCGACGCTAAAATACATGTTCTAACACACACACTGCATTATGGTTTGGGTGTTTTCGAAGGTGTTCGAGCCTATAAAACTGAGCGTGGCCCTGCCATATTTCGCCTAGATCGCCACACCGAGCGCTTGCTTCAATCGGCTAAAATTATGGGGATGGACATTCCCTATGCACCCGAGGTGATCAGTCAGGCTCAACTCGATGCAGTAAAAAATAATAATTTGGAGTCCGCGTATATTCGTCCAATGGCTTGGTATGGCGCTGAGGCTATGGGTTTGCACGCCAAAGGTTTGAAAGTACATTTGATGGTGGCGGCCTGGGAATGGGGCACTTATTTAGGCGACGAAGCCTTAGAAAAGGGTATTCGAGTTAAGACATCGTCGTTCAACCGACACCATGTTAATTCGACTATGGCGAAGGCAAAAACCAACGGGCATTACACCAACTCGATTTTAGCCACACAAGAGGCTGACCGAGCGGGCTACGATGAGGCCTTGTTACTCGATACTAACGGCTATGTGGCCGAGGGCGCCGGAGAAAATATTTTTCTCGTTCGGCGCGGCAAAATCTATACGCCGGAGCTGACCTCAGCCCTAGAAGGCATCACGCGTGACGCGATATCTGAGATTGTCACTAAGGACATGGGCTTGGAAATCGTCGAGAAACAAATTACACGTGATGAAGTTTATACGGCGGATGAGGTCTTTTTCACCGGTACGGCGGCCGAGATCACGCCAATTCGATCGCTAGATGATCGTGAAATAGGCAATGGTAAACCGGGCGACATCACGCTTGAGGTCCAGCGTCGTTACTTTGATGTGGTGCACGGACGCGATGCCAGCCGCAGCGATTGGTTGACCTACGTTTAGTCATAGACGGCGAGAGTCGAGCGTTAGATACTGTGGTTCGATTCCGTCAGTCAGCTTTTAGCCAACTAGCACCCTAAGTCTCATTCACGCGTTCATGAGTAAGCAGCACGCCAAGGTTCTAATCGTGGGACCCTCGTGGGTGGGTGATATGGTGATGGCGCAGAGTCTGTGTATCGACCTGAAAAGTTTTAATCCAGATATCGAAATACATATGTTGGCGCCCGCTTGGACAGCGGCCCTGGTTGATCGTATGCCTGAAGTCACCTCGTTGATCGCGGTTGACTTTAAGCATGGTGAGCTGGGCTTGCTGAAACGCTGGCGTTTAGCCAGAAGTCTTGCAACGCAAGGCTTTACACAGGCAATTGTCTTGCCCAACTCTCTAAAAGCAGCGCTCGTACCTTGGCTCGCTGGCATTCCTCAGCGCACAGGCTGGCTAGGCGAGCAGCGCTTTCTTTTACTCAATGACTACCGTCGGCTCGACAAAAACGCTTGGCCTATGACCGTGCAACGTTTTGTTGCACTAGGTTTACCCGAAGGAGCAGCGGTGCGACCGCGCGACGACATCCCAGCCCCAGCATTGAAAGCTGAGCAAAGTGAGGTTGAGCGCTTGCGCAAGAAGCTCGGTCTCTTAGAAAATAAGTCGGTGTTGGCATTGTGCCCCGGTGCCGAGTTTGGTGCGTCCAAGCAGTGGCCGATAGCGCACTACGCCGAGGTGGCCAGCCAGTATCTCGCCAAAGATTGGTCAGTTTGGCTGTTGGGTAGTGCGAACGATGCGCAAAGCTGCGCCGAGATTAATCGTTTAGTCGGTGGTCAAGCGAAGGAGTTGGCGGGCAAGACTAGTCTGCCTGAAGTGGTTGATTTGTTGTCAGCCGCAAATTTGGTAGTCAGCAATGACAGCGGTCTCATGCATATTGCAGCCGCGCTGCAGATCCCTTTGGTAGCGGTTTATGGATCAACTGATCCGGGCCACACACCGCCACTAAGCCCAAATCATAAGATTGCTTGGTTGGCATTGGAATGCAGCCCATGTTTTGCCAGAGAATGCCCTTTGGAGCATTTAAATTGTTTGCACCAGCTCAGCCCAGACCAGGTTATTGCGGATGCTGAACAGGTCCTCAGTGGCGCGGTAAGTAAAACATCAGGAGCGCGAACATGACCCGCGTTCTGGTCGTAAAGATGACGTCCATGGGCGATGTGTTGCATCTGCTGCCCGCACTGAATGATCTCCAGCGCCAGTTTGATGGTGTTTCGGTTGATTGGATGGTTGAAGAGGCCTTTGCAGAGATTCCGCAATGGCATCCACTGGTCGAGCGAGT
>CAZOIG010000023.1:0-4694 GCA_964579235.1 uncultured Gammaproteobacteria bacterium | reverse complement strand
AATGCCTCGGGGTCCGCTTCTTTAGAAAAAGAACTCGCCATATCGCTCACAGATTGCTTGGATAATGGTGAAGCCTTAAGCATGCTGTCAACAAACAGCCGATAACCCAAAGCGGTTGGAATACGCCCAGCAGAAGTGTGCGGAGCAGTAATTAATCCAAGTTCTTCAAGATCAGACATAACATTACGCACGGTTGCGCTGCTGACCCCCAAAGAAGGTAACTTTGACAGTTTTCTAGACCCAACAGGTTGACCATCTTGGATGTACGTTTCAACCAAGTTCTTTAAGACGTTTTCTGCGCGATTGTCTAAACTCATAGTCGTTAAGGTTTGTTGCAGTCCTTTGTTTAGATTTTTTGAGATGCCTTGGCTCGAGTCTAGCTCGTCTTGAAAACCAAATTCAAGACCAAGCGTCTAAGTTCACTCCAGCCAGTGATGGCAAGCGAGTAATCGCAAACCAGTGATGGCAAGCCAACAATGAATAGCTTCGCTAACAAGCTTAAAGCTTTATACTACTGTATCCTAGTCCGATTGATAACCAAGCTTTGAGCAGCTCTGGCCTGGCACACTAGGTTTGAGACTTAAGTCTTGCTGGACAAATATAGTGCTTAAACAGACAATTAGCTCTAAATAGAGGCGCGTTAACCTAAATTTTGGTCCAATGCGTCGAGTTGGCGCACATTAATTTTATTTTCTTATGTTCAAAACCATCGGCGTGTTCGGTAAGTATCGCGACAGCAGTGTCGAAAAGCCGTTAAAACAACTTACCGAACACCTTGAGTCGAAAGGTTACAAGGTCAAAATCGGTCACACCACGGCGGCTGAAATTACCCGCGACCTCCCTCAAGAGCGGCTCGAGGAGAACGTTTGTTTAGACATTGATTTGGCAATCGTCATTGGCGGTGACGGCACTTTATTACACGTTGCCCGACAAATGGCTGAAAATGCCGTGCCAATAGCTGGGGTCAATCTAGGAACTCTGGGTTTTCTAACCGACATCCCCCGCAACGATATGTTGGTGGAAGTCGACAAAATATTGAGTGGCGAATTTAAAGTTGAAGAGCGCATGATGCTAAGCGTATCGGTTCAGCGTGACTCAGAGGTGCTCTATGAGCAAAACGCCCTCAACGATATTGTGATCGGCAAGCACGGACTTGAGCGCTTAATTAACTGGAAGGCGTCAGTTGATGAGCAGTTCGTAACTACCGCACGCTCTGACGGTGTCATTTTTGCAACGCCCACCGGCTCTACAGCCTATGCTCTGTCTGCAGGTGGCGCGATAGTACACCCCGGCACGGACGTGATCTCTATGGTCCCGATTTCGCCACACACATTGTCTAACCGCCCTATTACGCTGCCAGCCAACTCGCAGATCGCGGTTGAGATTCTAAATAAGACAAAAAACCTAGCGCACGTTTCGGCCGATGGGCTGATCGGCTACAATTTAACTGGCGACGAAACAGTGCACGTTAGACGATCAAACAAATCGGTAAAGTTAGTACACACTGACTCCTACAATTATTTTGCAATGCTCCGAGTCAAACTTGGTTGGGGCTAGAATCAAGCTATGGCGCTTCTAGATATTTCAATTAATAACTTCGCGGTGGTTAAAGCCACCGAAGTCGAGTTTGCTCGGGGTTTTACCGTCGTCAGCGGTGAAACCGGCGCGGGTAAAAGCATTATTTTGGATGCTCTCGACCTCGTTCTGGGCGCCAGAGCTGAGGCAAGTTTAATTCGGCACGGCGAAGATCAAAGCGATATCAGTGCAACGTTTTCGATTGAGCGCCTACCGCAAGTTAAAGCTTGGCTGCAAAGCAGAGATTTAGACACGCAAACCGGGGGCGATGAGCTTATCGTGCGTCGAGTAATCCGCACTGATAGACCAACCAAGTGTTATATCAACGACCAAACAACCACCCTCGCTACGCTCAAAGAACTAGGCCTACTATTAGTCGATATCCATGGCCAACATGAACATCAATCATTACTGCGCAAACCAACTTTGCGGTCCATTGTGGATGAACGTGCAGGCGTAGCAAAAGAATTAAGCGAGATAGCAGAATTAGCTCGCTCGATTCAGCGCACGCAGACCGAGCTGGATGCAATCAGCCAAAATCTCGACAATAATCGCGAGCGACTCGATTTACTTTCTTTTCAACTCGACGAATTAGTCGACGTTAATCTGCAAGAAAACGAATTTGACGACCTCGAAAAAGAGTACGCCTTGCTGAGCAATGCCGATGATTTACGCAATAACATAGAAAGCGCGCTCAACGCCCTATTCGATAAAGAAGAAGGCAATGTCTCAGCATCGCTGGGTGCGCAAAGCATTCGCCTAGAAAAACTTAAATCGCTAGACCCCAACTTGGACTCCGCCTGCGAACTCATCAGCTCTGCTTTAGCTCAAGTTGACGAAGCTCGCAGTGAGCTTGAAAGTGCGCTTAGCCGCGCTCAGGGCGACCCTGAACGACTTTTTGAAGTCGAAGCAAGGCGCGACACATTGATCAATCTGGCGCGTAAGCATCGCTGCTCTGAGAACGAATTACTAAATAAACTAAATACCCTACAGCACGAATTTGACATGCTGCAGTCAGCCGACGCTCGCCCAGAGAAACTCGCACAAGAACTCGAGCAGCTTAAAACCCGCTACTTTGAGCTGGCAGACATAGTATCGGCTGCTCGCATTCAAGCAGCTCTCAAGCTTGAACAAGCGATCACCGAACAAATGCAAGACTTGGGAATGCAGGGTGGTCGCTTGCACGTGAGCGTAGAAAAAGCCGAAACCGGATCCCAAGCTAACGAAGCACGGATCAGCCCTCACGGCCAAGACGACATCGACTTTCTTGTATCCACAAACACCGGCATGCCCCTCAAGCCATTGAGCAAGACAGCGTCAGGGGGTGAGCTGTCGCGCATCAGCTTAGCTATTCAAGTTATCGCCAGTCAAAGCTCCAGCACGCCAACTTTAGTGTTCGATGAGGTCGATGTAGGGGTCGGCGGTCGCATTGCCGAAATCGTTGGTGAACGTTTAAAGGACTTGGGGGCCAATGCTCAGGTTATTTGTATTACCCACCTACCCCAAGTAGCGGCTTTGGGCGAACAACATGTTCTGGTTGAGAAATCCTCAAGCCATGACGTCACATCCACTGCGCTACAAACCCTTAGCCATGCGCAACGCGTTCAAGAACTCGCGCGCATGATGGGAGGCGTAGAAATCACTGAAAGCACCATTGTGCACGCTAAAGAAATGCTTGAGCGAGCGAAGCAAGCATACAATGCAGCCTAGACCGCGCTGCGACGACCTCTTGCCTATTTCTCACTACCTTGGCGCACCATCACAGCCCTCTGCACTAGAATCATGACCGTATTAGATCAAATCAGCATCCAAACGGCTGACCCCAGCGATATTGCTTCCATTCAAGTATTGCTTAATTACTATGCGCAAATGGGGCAACTGCTGCCGCGCAGTAAAAGCGATCTTGCGGCTAAACTAGAATGCTTTCGAGTCATCAAAGATCACGACGAGGTGATTGCCTGCGCATCTTTAGAGCATTTCACTGAAAATTTGGCCGAAGTTCGAAGCTTAATGGTGAAGGACAGTCACAAAGGTCAAGGCTTAGGCGAGCGTTTGTTAGTAGATGCCATAAAGCGCGCTCAAACGACTGACACAGGACGGTTAATGGCTCTCACTTATGTGCCGGAATTCTTCCACAAGCAAGGCTTTAAAACTGTTAACAAAGAGATATTTCCTGAAAAAGTCTGGGGCATTTGTGTAAACTGCTACAAATTCGAAAACTGCGACGAAATCGCGGTTTTGCTGGAGCTTAATTAGGCGCGGCGAACACTCAAAGGATGCGCCAAATACATCTTTTATCTAGAGATATTGATCTATCAACACAGAATATTATGAAGAATCTCATCATCGCTTTAATCTTTTCCTTGTCTCTCAGTGCTTGTATTCGGCCTTATGTTCCCGATATCCAACAAGGCAATATTTTAAATAACAGTAGCCTGCAAGAGCTGCGTTATGGCATGAGCAAGCAGGAAGTGTTGTATATCTTGGGCACGCCCATGGTTATCGACCCATTTAACACACAGCGTTGGGACTACTACTACTCTAATCGAGACAACGACAAACGTGTCACGACTACACGCTTGGTCACGGCGATCTTTGATGGCGATAACTTAGTTGCACTGACCGGAGATGTTAGCTTGGATCAAGTAACAAGTTTGGAACCAAGTGTAGAGGACCAACAACACGGTGGCACCGTAGTAACCAAACCGACACAGCGTGAAAAAGGATGGCTCAATCGACTAGGGCTTTTCAATAGAGACTAGTTAAAAGCGACTGGCTGGCAGAAGGAAACCGTCAGAGGGAAACCGTCAGAAGAAAACCAAAAACGCCAGACACAAAAAAACCGGCCGAGGGCCGGTTTTTTTTATGCGACTAGCTCGCAAAGCCCGCTTCTGAATGCGCGAGGCTTGCAAGTTGCGAGTAAAGAAACTTACTTAATTTTGGCTTCTTTGTACTCTACGTGCTTACGAATAGTTGGATCGAATTTCTTGATCACCATTTTTTCGGTCATCGTACGCTTGTTTTTAGTCGTTGTATAGAAATGGCCAGTGCCAGCGCTGGAAACCAATTTAATCTTATCTCTCATAAATCACCTAATTATCGGAATTGCGTCAAAGCTA
>CAZOIG010000022.1:0-1631 GCA_964579235.1 uncultured Gammaproteobacteria bacterium | reverse complement strand
CTCAGGGCGTCGATCTATGATCTGCGCGATTACATCGCCGAGCGACAAATCGCTTACTCGGTGGCACACGCCACCTATGATCAAGATGGCAAGCTCACCTTTGAGCATGTCGAAAAACTGGTCCTGCTATTTGATGTGTTTGAAGTCATTAATGGCGGTGGCGACGCGCAAAACAACCTATTGCTGCATCGCTATCTACAGGGCTTGACCGACGAAGCCCTAGACGAATTACAGGCAAAGCACAAAATTCAGCCGATCAGCGTAGACCCTTGGAACAAAGCCTACACTGGTGGCGCCGATGATCATTGCGGTATCCTAATCGGCAGCGCTTACACCCAAAGCCCGAGCGCCAGCGTAGAAGAATTCTTGAACGCGCTGCGTAAAAAGCGCACTACCGCCAGCGGTTTGCATGGCAGCTTTGAGTCGTACGCCACAGGGTTTATTAAACACATTCATGACTATCGTTTGGATCGAGACTCGAATTACTTAGACTCCAAAATGAACCAATTCCTTGAGCTGTTTTTTAGCGGTTCTGAGGGTAATTGGTTCAAGCGCTTTAAGAAAAGTCGTTCTTTGAAATACCTTAAACGCAAAAACTCGAAAACGCATAAAGCCTTATATCGCTTACTCAGCAGTGTTGAAACGCTAAAAGCAGAAGACATAGAGAGTAAGATACCTGTCGTTTACGAGGACATAAACAATCTGCATGACCAGATGTTTTTGACCGTCTTAGATTCTCTGATGCTGAGCTTTCCTAAAGGCGACATCTTCACAGCGTTCGAGAAATTGGCAACGCTGTTTCCAATGACACTGCTGGCAATGCCCTTTCTGGGTTCAATGCGGCATCAGGTGCTTAAACAATCTCTTAAGCAAGGTATGTTGGAGGCAAATGATCAAACCTACACGCAAAAGGCACTATGGTTTACCGATACCATTGATGATTTAAATGGGGTGTCGGTAAGCCTACGACAGATCGCCGAACACAGCCTCAAACAGGGCTACCAGCTAAAACTCGTCACCTGTGTAGACGAGTCCAACATTAGCCAACCATTGCCGATCAACTCGCTTAACTTTAACCCCATCCAACAGATTGAGGTGCCGGGTTATGAACAGCAAAAAATCGGTTTTCCATCCCTGCTGGCAATTATGAAGGAGGTCGTCGCGGAGCAAGCGGACCAAATCATCATTTCAACACCAGGCCCTCTAGGTCTAGCAGGGCTAGTCTGTGCCAAGCTCATGGATTTACCTGTGAAGTGTATTTACCATACTGATTTCGCTGAGCAGTTCTACCGAATGACGGGCGAGGATGCACTTGCCCGCGTGACAGACTGGGCAGTAAATTACTTTTACGCTCAAGCCGATTCAGTGTACGTACCGAGCCAGGCCTACATCGACAAACTCAGTCAAGCTGGCCTTGAGCGCGACAAACTGTGCATTTTTCCGCGCGGCTTAGACTTAGAACTTTATAAACCCGCCGAGCATGGCATAGTGCCCGAGATGCGTGATACGGCAGCCGTCTCTGGCGAATTTACCTTGTTGTTTGCGGGACGAATTTCACAGGATAAAAACCTGGAAACCCTCGTACGCACCTACCAAAGCTGCGAGCTGCATGAGCCCGGGCAGTACAATCT
>CAZOIG010000021.1:0-5843 GCA_964579235.1 uncultured Gammaproteobacteria bacterium | reverse complement strand
AACGAATCGGGTGAGTTAGAGCCTGACCCTCACGCGACTCATCGCTAGGTTCATGTTATGAATGATAACAACAGAGAACTACATTCTAACGCGAGCAAAGACCCATCGCGATCATCAATAGCTAGATTGATTGCGTGGTCATTGGCGAACCAGCTTATTGTACTGATTCTAAGCGCGGCGCTCGGTATTTCAGGTTGGATGGCTCTACAAAATACGCCACTCGACGCGGTTCCAGACTTGACCGATACACAAGTAATTATCCGCACCGACTTTCCCGGTCAGAGTCCACAGATTGTGGAAGACCTGGTGACGTATCCCTTATCCACCACCTTGCTTGGCTTGCCGAAGACCAAGGATGTGCGTGGCTCATCCATGTTCGGCACCAGCTTTGTGTACGTCATATTTGAAGACGATGTGGATCTCTACTGGGCACGATCACGAGTGCTTGAAGCGCTTTCTAGCCTAGGCTCCCAACTACCCGATGGCGCGGTGCCAAAGCTTGGCCCCGATGCTACCGGAGTCGGTTGGGTCTACCAGTACGCCTTAGTCGACAAAAGTGGCTCTACCGATCTCGCTCGACTACGCTCATTGCAGGATTGGTTTTTAAAGCTGGAACTGACGGGAGTTGATGGGGTATCTGAAGTGGCTTCGGTAGGTGGGTTTGTCCGAGAGTATCAAGTATTAATAGACCCTAATTTATTGCGTTCTTTCGACATCCCGTTACGTCGCGTCACGGAAGCTGTGACCGCGGCATCAAGTGAAGTTGGTGGTCGAGTTCTGGAGCAAGGTGAAACTGAATACGTAATCCGATCATCTGGTTATGTTGATGACAAACTCGATCTTGAACAAGTTGTTCTTACGGCCAGTGATGGAACTCCAGTGTTGCTATCGTCGGTTGCGCGCATAGTCGAAGGCCCTGCACTTAGACGAGGTATGGTTGAACTCAATGGTGAAGGCGAGACGGTGGCGGGTATTGTCATCATGCGAGACGGCGAGAATGCCCTTGATGTCATTGGCCGAGTTAAGGCAAAGCTTGCTGAGTTGCAAAAGGGGCTGCCGACAGGTGTCGAAATTGTCACGGTCTATGATCGTGCGCCGTTAATCAAAGGAGCAGTGCGTTATCTCAAAGAAAAGCTATTTGAAGAAAGCTTAGTCGTTGCACTGATTATTCTAATTTTTCTTCTGCATGCGCGTTCGTCTCTTGTGGCGCTGATCACTTTGCCGCTTGGTGTGCTAGGAGCGTTTCTTGTGATGTCGTATCAAGGCATTACGGCAAATATTATGAGCTTAGCCGGCATCGCAATCGCCATTGGAGCGATGGTTGATGCGTCCATCGTTCTGGTTGAAAACGCCACTCGGCGACTGGCTGACCTAGGACCAAATCCGAATAAGGAGGTTAGATACCAAGCCATTTTGGCATCCGCCCAAGAAGTTGGCCCTGGCATTTTCTTTTCACTGCTAATCATTACGGTGTCCTTTTTACCTGTATTTGCTTTAACCGGTGAGAGCTACCGCTTATTCAGTCCGTTGGCGTTTACCAAGACTTATGCAATGGCGTTCGCAGCCATTCTCTCGATCACCCTTGTACCTGTGTTAATGCTGAGTCTGATGCGAGGCAAGTTTCGTCGCGAAGATGCTAACCCTCTAAACCGATTCTTTGTGCGTCTTTATCGGCCGGCGCTTTCAATTTCATTGCGCTTTAAATGGCACACCATAGCCGCAGCGTTACTGTTGACAATCAGCGTCGCCATACCCGTTAAGCACCTCGGTTCTGAATTCATGCCAGCGCTGTATGAAGGTGAGTTACTGTACATGCCAACTACCTTGCCGGGCGTCTCTTCCACCAAGATGCGAGAAGTTCTGAGTCAGACTAACAAGGTGATAATGTCAGTGCCTGAAGTAGAGAGGGCCTTTGGTAAGGCAGGCAGGGCGGACACAGCAACTGACCCAGCGCCGCTGACAATGATTGAAACCTGGATCAAGTTAAAGCCCAAAGAAACATGGAATGCGGGTGTTACCGTAGATGACATCGTTGATAGGCTGAATCAAAAACTGCAAATTCCTGGCCTCGTAAATTCATGGGGATACCCGATAAAAATTCGTATGGACATGGTGTCTACGGGTGTCAGGACACCAATAGGCATCAAAGTAACTGGAGACAGTCTTCTTGAAATAGAACGGGTTTCACGACGGGTCGAAGAAGTGGTAACGGGGGTAGCGGGAACTCGCTCTGCGTTTGCTGATCGAGTGCTGGGTGGAAAATATTTGGAGATCAAACCAGATCGAGCCGAGCTTGCGAGACGCAACATCGATATGAGCGTGTTTCAAACTGTGATTCAAACCGCTCTGGGCGGAATGAAATTATCTCAATCAGTGGAAGGGCGAGAACGCTACAATATTATTTTGCGCTACGACCGACAATTTCGTGAAACACCCGAAGACTTGTACCGTATTTTGGTGCCTACACCTTCGGGAGCGCATATCCCTCTTGGAGAATTAGCCAGTATTGCGTTTAGTGAAGGACCGCCAATGATTCGTTCGGAGAACGCTCGACTGACGGGTTGGGTATTTGTCGATATTGCCGAACGCGACCTCGGTGGCTATGTCAATGAAGCGCGACAGGTGGTTGCAAACTCAGTCGATTTGCCTCCGGGCTTTGCTATTGAATTTGCTGGACAATATCAACAAATGGAGCAAGCCGGGGAGAGGCTAAAGATTGCCATTCCATCCGCGATAGCGCTGATTTTTATATTGTTGATGCTGCATTTTGGGAGATTAGATCGGACCATTATTATCATGCTGTCATTGCCGTTTGGTTTGATTGGAGGGCTTTGGCTGGTTTGGCTGGCGGGGTACAACTTATCAGTAGCGGTCGCGGTTGGGTTTATCGCATTGGGCGGCATCGCGATAGAAACTGCCATCATCATGCTGCTGTACATTGATGCTCAGGTAAGAGAGGTTACTCCGCAAACCCGTGAGCAACTGCGAGACGCAATCAGTCACGGTGCCGTAATGCGTGTTCGCCCAAAGCTTATGACAGTCTTAACTATTCTGGTCGGGCTAGCGCCGGTCTTTCTAAGTTATGGCTTGGGTGCTGACATCATGCGTCGGATCGCGTTACCGATGATCGGCGGTATGGTATCAACTTTGATGTTGACACTATTCGTAATTCCAACCGTCTACTATCTATGGATTGGGCGGCAGTTTGATCGATGATTCTTGCATGCTGTCCTTGCGTACTAATAAGGACTCCGTGAATCGATTAGCCGCGCAATCCCTAAGCCTATGTCAAAGCAGTGTACTCGTGTTATAGCAATCGATACCGATTCGTGTTTTCCAGATAGGTATCGAACTGATCTCCGTGCAGTCTTCTCAAATAAGGTTCTTCGATTTTTCGCACGATAACTTCAATGCAACACCAACAAATCACCGCGCAAAGCCAGAGTAGGGGGTGCGGAAATAGGCCACATAGCCCGATCCAAAAGAGGAGTATGCCAAAGTAAATCGGGTTTCTTGACCGCGCATAAAGACCACCTGTTTTTAGCGTTGTAGCCTCAGTTTGATCAACGCCTATCCGCCACGAATCTCCCATTTGATGCTGTGATATGACGGTGATCACCACGCCAGCTAATCCCAGTGCGAAAAACAACCATTCTAGGCTGTTTGAAAGCCTTGTAATCGGTGAGAAATAATCAACCCATCCAAGTGTTATCAAGACTAAGGCACTGGCAAAAGATAATACAAAGAGAGTTCCAGGAAGAATTTCGATTAACGGAGCATTTAGTGGTGCCGCTCTTAGTCCGAAGTCGCCGGTCCGAAATCGTTGCATGGCTACTCGAAGAACGACTGCAAATACTAAAAAGACAATGATTAAGGTGAGTGCCATTACAAGTGCCTCTGGTAATAATTAGTTGTTAAGTTTATTGACTGCGCATCTTTATTATGCAAACATATGAATATGTATTCAAGCATGAATTTGTAAAATGACCAATAAAACTAAATCCTCAACTCATAGTCTTATTTCTAATGAGCTAGTGCCTCAGCTCGCTGACTTATTTAGCATGATGGGCGACACTAGCCGTCTTAGAATCATATTGAGTTGTCTTCATGAACCGATTAGTGTGAGTCACATCGCAGATCAGCTCGAACTCTCTCAATCGTTAGTCAGCCATCACTTACGACTTCTTAAAGCTGCCCGTATGGTTCGCGCCGAGCGGCGGGGAAAGCAAGTATTTTACGTAGCGGCGGATCAACACGTTCAATGTGTCATCGAAGATATGGCCGCGCACGTATCTGAGCCACACAGTGTGGAGGATGAATAATGGTCGCGTGTAATGACTGCTCTGTAGCCAGCAAAGATCAGAGTCAAAATCCTGTTTTTCGAAAAGTTCTATGGATCGCCTTGTTGGTCAATTTACTCATGTTCTTTGTCGAGATAATTGCAAGTCACATAGGTGATTCGATGTCCCTACAGGCAGACGCACTTGATTTCTTTGGCGATGCAGCAAACTATGCGATCAGCTTATTTGTGCTGGGTATGGCGCTGCACCTGCGTGCACGAGCCACTGTAGTAAAAGGTTTGACGATGGCTGTGTTCGGGCTTTGGGTAATCGGGGCCGCGTTGTATCGAGTGTTAGTAGGAAGTGAACCCGAGCCTATGATTATGGGGTCCATCGCAGTAATGGCATTAATTACCAATATGTCCGTCGCCGTTATGTTGTATCGATTCCGAGAGGGCGATTCGAACATGCAGTCCATCTGGCTTTGCAGTCGAAATGATGCGATCGGTAACGTGGCAGTGCTGATCGCGGCTGTTGGTGTTACAGCGTCAGCATCGCGCTGGCCAGACTTGGTTGTGGCCATAGTAATCGCTTCATTGAGCTTAAGTGCGGCCTACACAGTTTTGAAACTCGCGTTTCAAGAAATGCGGGTAACGTCAGAAGAGTCGACTATTTCGCAGACTGACGATTCCTGTAAAACCACACCTTAATCTCATGAACTTGCGTTATACTAAATCCATGAGACGAACTACCGTCACTTATTTAACTACCACTTTATTGCTGCTGATGAATATTCAAGCCGCCATGAGTGACGTGGGCGAGATCTTCCACCAAGATTCGGGATTAGAATTTACACTAAGCGCTGACACGGCTGACGCGGATGAGGACTCGCATTGCCAGCACTGTTGTCATACTCATGCTAGCAACATCTCGGCAGATAACTCTCCCAGCAATCTGTATTGTTCGATTGAAACTCATTTCTATCACCAGATTGGTAAAAGCGGTCCGGCATCGGGTCCTCCAACACCCCCTCCCAACGCCTAACAAATTTTCCTTTTATCACGGCGCGTGCGCTTCTAAACCTCGTTAATGGTTCTGATCGCATTTGTCGTTCGCATAATTTATGGAAGATGATCCATCGGCGAGTCAGGTTTGCATAGCCCGCGTTTAAACGCGTCAATTTCAAGCAATTAGAGCGCAAGCGTGCACTGACTAAAGCAGTCACTCCAAGTTGCGGATTCAACTGGCACGCCGAGCGATCGCGCTCATCCTCCATAGATTGAAAGTATCCATAGGATCATTGGCCGCATCGACCACATACATCGATCGGACTCGTTCCAATCTGTTAGGAAAAATCATGTTAGTCACTAATTTAAACGAAGTGAGGGCGATTAGTTTTGGCCTCATAATACTAATGGCCTGTGCCTCTGTGTTTAGCGGTGCGGCGCAGGCATCTGAGAATTTAAACCTCAATCAAGCACTGCGGCTCACTCTCGAGAACAACCCCGAGCTGTATCAATTTAAATTCACTGAGGTGATCTTAACGGCTCAAAGACAAACCAG
>CAZOIG010000020.1:0-2584 GCA_964579235.1 uncultured Gammaproteobacteria bacterium | reverse complement strand
ACTCAGTAACGAATTTTTTGATCTGTGGGGCTGTTTGCAACATAAATAGAATACGTTTTGCTTAGGTTTAGGAGGCAGCCGATTTAAACAAAGTTTGCTCTTTAGTCTACTGTTCTTACCGGCTACGAATGCGCGCTAGTGTACACCACTTTTTTAGATAACCTTTTAGACTACTTCGATGGATTCAGGCTCTTGCAGAAAGTACACCCCAAGCACAATCAGTGCCAATGGGTAGACAACCAATGTTACGAAGCTGAATACCAAGGTCAGCTCAAATACGCCTTGCACCAGCGTGATGGCGCCAAACACTTTCAAAATACTTGGAATAAGCTCGCCACCTCTCAACAAAATAACTCCGATAATGATGTCGACAATGCCCGCGATCACCAATGTGGCTGCGGTCACGCCCATCGCATGGCCGACGAGATAACCACGATTTTCATAAGCTGTGTCGGCGCTCAGTAGCTGGGTTGCGATGTCGAATGAAACCGTAGACGCGAGCCATAGATTTACACCAATGAGAATCCACAAAAGGATGTCCAACTTTTTGTAGTTGAGATCATTGTGCAGTTTTTGCATGAATAGATAGCAAATAAGCGCTGGCGCAGCGCTAACAAACACGAAAAAGGCGTCGTTTAGATTAAGCGTGGAGATATTGCTCCAAATAGACTCCTCGATATCATCCATGCTGATAAAAAACTCATTAACCCAATAAATTGGGAAAGCAAAGGCTAAAACAAAGGCGAGGGCGGCGGTGTACAAACTCTTATTCATGGTGTCTCCTGTAGAAAGTGATCGGCAAAAATATTGTTGGCATATGAGTGCTGGCGCTCAGCGTTCACTGGGCTTGGTTTCACCGATGTACTCAAGAATGTCGCCAGGCTGACAACCCAGCTCATAACAAATAGCCTCTAAAGTTGAAAACCGAATGGCTTTGACCTTGCCCGTCTTGAGTAATGAAAGATTGGTCATGGAAATGCCGATTCTTTGAGAGAGTTCTTTCAAAGAAATCTTGTTCTTAGCCATTTCCACATCTAAGTTAATCTGAATATTCATGCGGGAGAGTATAGAACAGAAATTACATAAATCAACAAATAATTTATGATAAACATAAACTATTATTTCTTTAGCATTGTTCGTGAGGAGGTATTAGACATTGCCGAATACTGCGAGAACACGTTTGAATTGCAGTCAGAGCACAAAAAAAGGCCCCTCATTGAGGGGCCTTTAAGCTTGCTGCTACCGTCTAGCGGTAGGGCTACACCTTTAAATACACCTTAACCAAACTGGTTCATGGTGTTGTCTTCACCAGCCGCTTTTAGAGCCGCGTCGCCAGAGAAGTATTCTTTGTGATCGTCACCGATGTTGGAACCCGCCATGTCTTGGTGCTTAACGCAGGCCAAACCTTGACGGATTTCCTTACGCTGTACGCCTTTAACATAAGCCAACATACCTTCTTCGCCGAAGTAGCCTTTGGCTAGGTTGTCAGTAGACAATGCCGCAGTGTGGTAAGTCGGTAATGTGATCAAGTGGTGGAAGATACCAGCCTTAGCTGAACCGTCACGTTGGAAGTTTTGGATCATATCGTCCGCACGATCAGCCAATTCAGTACCATCGTACTTAACGTCCATCAAGGCGTCACGCTCGTAAGCAGATACGTCTTCGCCTGCTTCAACCATCGCGTCAAAGGCTTGTTGACGGAAGCTTAGAGTCCAGTTGAAAGATGGCGAGTTGTTATAAACCAACTTGGCATTTGGAACGACTTCACGAATACGATCAACCATGCCGCCAATTTGGCCAACGTGTGGTTTCTCAGTTTCGATCCAGATCAAGTCTGCGCCATTCTGTAGGCTTGTGATGCAGTCCAGCACGCAACGATCTTCGCCAGTACCTTCTTTGAATTGGAATAGACCACTTGGCAAACGCTTAGGACGTACCAAGCTGCCATTTTGGTGGATAACCACGTCGCCGTTTTGCATTTGCGAAGGTGTTAGCTCTTCACAATCCAAGTAAGCATTGTATTGGTCGCCTAAATCGCCTGGCTCGTTGGTAACCGCGATTTGCTTGGTGAGGCCAGCACCTAATGAGTCTGTGCGCGCCACGATCACACCATCGTCTACGCCCAATTCCATGAAGGCGTAGCGTACGGCGCGAATTTTCGCTAGGAAGTCAGCGTGAGGCACAGTTACTTTACCGTCTTGGTGTCCGCACTGTTTTTCGTCCGATACTTGGTTTTCAATTTGAATCGCACAGGCGCCAGCTTCGATCATTTGCTTAGCTAACAAGTACGTGGCTTCTTCGTTACCGAAGCCCGCATCGATATCGGCAATAATTGGCACAACGTGAGTTTCAAAATTGTCGATCTTGTCTTGCACAGCTGCTTTGGCTGCTGCGTCAGTCGCCGCGTCTAGCTCTTTGAACAAATGACGTAGCTCGCGCGCGTCAGCTTGACGTAAGAAAGTGTAAAGCTCTTCAATTAATGCAGGAACACTGGTTTTTTCGTGCATTGATTGATCAGGAAGAGGGCCAAACTCTGAGCGCAATGCAGCGATCATCCAACCAGAAAGGTATAAGTAGCGCTTGT
>CAZOIG010000019.1:0-1620 GCA_964579235.1 uncultured Gammaproteobacteria bacterium | reverse complement strand
TGATTGATCCCACTCGTAACCAATTGGTTCTTTGTGATGCAAAAAGTAATCTAGGTTTAAGGCAAAGCCACCAGAATCGTTAGGCTGCAAAATTTGATCCATTTGCGCGCGATACTTCGGCTCGCCATACGGTGCGAGGCCCATTATTTTGTACTCGTCGCCATAATGAGGAAAACCCAAGTATTGAGTCATCGCCTGATAGAAAATGCCCAGAGAATGTGGAAATGCAACGCGTTGTCGCAAGTCCACCTGCCCTGCTTGCCCTACTCCACAAGCCGCGCTGGCGAAATCACCGAAGCCATCTACGGAAATAACCGCGCTGCGCTCGAAACCTGACACGCAATACGCAGAAGCCAAGTGCGCTAGGTGATGCTCAACCGCTTCGATCTTGCCCTCAAAACGCTGGTCAGGAAAAGACTCGTCGAGCCAATCCAATAGACTCTTACGCTTTTTGCGCACGAGTAACTTCTCACGCACCAGTTTGAATGACGGTGTACCCGATAATACAAACTTGATTTTGTCCCAACGAGCAGCGCTTGAGTCAGAATTGATGGCGATTACGTCGACGTCACTCAGTTGAACGTCGGCCGCTTTTAAGCAATAAGCGATCGACTCACTAGGAAAACCCGCCCAGTGCTTAATTCGCCTGAAACGTTCTTCTTCAACCGCGGCGACCAGTTGGCCATCTTGATACAAACAAGCTGCTGAGTCACCATGAAAGGCGTTAATACCGATAATAATCATGTGCTTCGGGTTAATACTATTGAGCTAAGGCCAGCGCGAATCTTAGCACTATATTGACGATGCGGCATTTGATTGCAACCTCTCCAACTGATTACTAACTTGATTTGGTAGTGCAAACAGCGAGCCAATCAAAAGCCCTAAAATAGACAGCACGAAAACATCTCCGTACACCTGAGACGCGACGATAAAGGTTGGGATGTTGGCGATAACGAAAGCGAGGATACCAACCACCATAGTTAAAACCGCTGGCGAGTACTGGTTAACCAGGCGTAAGCATTTGTGAACATGCATGCCAAGCTTGTAAGACAGAACCAGCAATAAGGGTAACGACACAAGCCCCATCTCAGATACGATTTTACCTAGGCCGCCCTCGGCTGCGCCACCGGCAATCACTGCCCCAAGATGCTGAGCCCCCTGCGCTGCAACACCAAGCCCGCCACCGAGAATACCGAATCGGTTAATTGCCCAACCGATGGACCCAAGGCCAAGACTACTGAAGCGCTCGGTTGCATCGCCGAAAACAGACGTGCCGCGGAGTACGTACAAATCAAATTGCGATTCCGCCTGGATAACAAGCAATTGATTAAAAATGAACCAACCCACAGGAATCAGAGCGCCGAGTACTGCAATGTACCGAATTGGCATACGTCCTTGGTAGTAGCGCACCAAGGGCAAATAAATCAGTGAAAATAAAACCACTTGAAAAAGCATTTTGCGTCGACCAGTTACCACGATTGCAGCGAGCATTACGACGATAATTGCCAAGGCCGCGACAGATGAAAACAGCGAACCTCTAGACGCTGCCAAAATAATGAGCACACAAATTCCAGTCCCCATGTGCCAACCGGCTATCTCTGAGCTTCTCATGAAGCCTGA
>CAZOIG010000018.1:0-2942 GCA_964579235.1 uncultured Gammaproteobacteria bacterium | reverse complement strand
AGTGAGAAGGAGGCCGCAGCGCCTCAAATTTCACTCGGAGAAGCCGCAGTTCTTCCCTATCCGTTTCGTTCTGGCGACGAGTTGCTGCAATTGTGCGCTAAACATAATCTAACGGTTAGCCAACTCATGCTCGAGAACGAGAAGGTTTGGCGGAGCGAGGAAGAAATCCGCTCTGGTTTGCTGAATATCTGGCGGGTGATGCGCGAATGCGTTGAACGAGGATGCCAGCAAACAGGCTATTTACCGGGAGGTTTGAACGTCAAGCGCCGTGCTCCTGAGTTGTATAAAGCGCTGTGCTCTCGGCCTGAGCAAAGTCTTAAAGACCCCTTGAGTATCATGGATTGGGTGAATTTATACGCGATTGCGGTGAATGAAGAGAACGCCAGTGGTGGACGTGTCGTTACCGCGCCGACGAATGGCGCGGCTGGCATAGTTCCAGCGGTGCTGCACTATTATGATCGCTTTATTCCAAACGCTGACGACGAAGGCATTATTCGCTTTTTCTTAGGTGCGGCAGCGGTCGGCATGTTGTTCAAAATGAATGCCTCTATTTCTGGCGCTGAAGTCGGCTGTCAGGGCGAGGTTGGTTCGGCTTGTTCAATGGCTGCTGCAGGTTTGGCTGAGGTTTTGAGCGGCAAACCAACGCAAGTTGAGAACGCCGCAGAGATCGCCATGGAACACAATTTAGGGCTAACCTGTGACCCGATTGGCGGCTTGGTGCAGGTGCCGTGTATTGAACGAAACGCAATGGCTGCGGTGAAGGCCATCAACGCTGTGCGTTTAGCCAGCCGCGGTACCGGTGAGCACTTGGTTTCGCTCGATAAGGTAATTAAGACAATGCGCGATACGGGCGCGGATATGCAAACCAAATACAAAGAAACATCCTTAGGTGGCTTGGCGGTAAATGTTATTGAATGTTGAGCAGCGACTGCCTAGACTTCACCTCCAAGCTGTCTAAAGCCTGAGCCTTGACAGCCGTGAAGAGTCGCCGCTGGCTCTGTGTTGAAATACGAAACTAAGACTCCTGTTATTACCCCAGAACAATTTGGCTGGCATCGACCGAGCCTCTATGTGTTGGGCTTGAAAACCTGTTGATATGAAAAAATACTCAATCTTTTCACTGGCAAGAAATGCCTTAAGCCAGCATGAAAACTGGGAAGCAAATTGGCGTAGTCCTGAGCCGCAAAAATCCTACGATGCAGTGATTATTGGCGGTGGTGGGCACGGCTTGGCGAGTGCCTACTATTTAGCGAAACTGCACGGTATGCACAATATCGCCGTGCTGGAAAAAGGCTGGATTGGTGGTGGCAATACGGGTCGTAACACGACTATCGTGCGCTCCAACTATTTATGGGATGAATCGGCTCATCTGTATGAAAAGTCGCTCAAGCTTTGGGAAGGCTTAGGTCAGGATCTAAATTACAACGTCATGTTCTCGCAACGTGGTGTGTATAGCCTGGGGCATACTTTGCAGGATATGCGAGACATACAGCGCCGCGTGAACGCCAATCGTCTGAATGGCATTGATAGCGAATTGCTGGATACAGCGCAGGTGCAAAAGGCTATACCGCTGTTAAACTGTTCTCCAGACGCGCGTTATCCAGTCCTCGGTGCTTCGTTTCAGGCTCGCGCCGGAACAGCACGACACGACGCGGTCGCTTGGGGTTACGCGCGCGCCGCTGATGATCTGGGTGTCGATATTATTCAAAACTGTGAGGTCACCGGCATTCGCCGTGATGGTGCGCAGGTGGTTGGGGTAGAGACCAGCAAAGGCTATATTAAAACGCCGAAGATTGGCGTAGTGGTTGCCGGAAATTCCAGTGTGATCGCTGATATGGCGGGTATCCGCATGCCAGTAGAGAGTCACCCATTGCAAGCCTACGTATCGGAAGCCATTAAACCAGTGCTCGACACCGTGGTGATGTCGAACGCCGTGCACGGCTACGTAAGCCAGTCTGACAAGGGTGACTTAGTGATCGGCGCGGGAATCGACAGTTATAACGGCTATGGGCAACGCGGCAGCTTTACGGTGATCGAGCATACAATGGCGGCAATACTCGAGATGTTCCCGAGTTTTAGTCGTGTCAAAATGAATCGCCAATGGGGCGGCATTGTGGATACTTGCCCTGACGCTTGCCCCATATTGAGCAAGACTCCCGTGAAAGGTTTGTATTTTAATTGTGGTTGGGGAACTGGAGGTTTTAAAGCCACGCCAGGCTCTGGTTGGACCTTTGCGCACACCGTTGCCAACGACGAACCTCACCCTCTGAACGCGCCGTTTTCACTCGATCGCTTTATTAGCGGCAAACTGATTGATGAGCATGGTGCAGCGGGTGTCGCGCACTAACTGCTCAAAGCCAATACACTTAAAGAGACTCTATTATGTTGCAACTCCAGTGCCCCTATTGCGGCCTTCGAGACGAGAGCGAGTTCACCTTTGGCGGTGAAGCGCATATCGTGCGACCTATCGACCCTGATGCCTTAAGCGACGAACAGTGGTCTGATTATTTATTTAATCGTAAGAACGTCAAAGGCTTTCACCGCGAGATGTGGTTGCACTCTGCGGGTTGCCGTCAGTGGTTCAATGCGGTCCGAAATACCGTCACTTATGAGTTTTCCGCCTTTTACAAAATTGGTGACCCGCTCCCAGAAATGCCCAGTGATGCCGCTGCTGCAAAACCTGAGGTGACTAAGTCATGAGCCAAAGACTAAATACCTCAAGCCGTATTGACCAATCAAAAGCGTTGTCGTTTCGCTTTAATGGTAAGCGCTATACAGCTTATCAAGGCGACACCATTGCCTCGGCATTGCTGGCCAATGATGTGAAAGTCATCGGTCGAAGCTGGAAGTACCACCGCGCCCGTGGCTTTATGGGCGACGGTGCGGAGGAAGCGAATGGTCTGTTTCAAGTGCAGAGCGGCGCTGCAACCATTCCTAATGTG
>CAZOIG010000017.1:0-7519 GCA_964579235.1 uncultured Gammaproteobacteria bacterium | reverse complement strand
CAACGTTAAACTTGGTAGTGGCGGAATTAGAGAAATCGAATTTGTGGTTAATGCCATGCAATTGATTTGGGGTGGGCGTAAACCGCGACTGCAAGTCAGCAACACCATGCAGGCTTTGGGCGAGTTGGCGGATGCAGAATTAATCGATCAACCAACGGCTAGTCTGTTGCGCTCAGCGTACTGCTTTATGCGCGGTCTTGAAAACGCTTTGCAGATGATGGGTAATGCGCACACCCATCTGATTCCATCCAGTGAAACCGAGCTGGCTACGCTACAAAGCTTGCTCCAGGCAGACGATTGGCCCAATTATGTCTCTACGCTAAACCAGTATCGAGCGCGCGTTAATCAAACGTTTAACGAATTGTTCGCGAGTCAGGGTGAAGAAGCTTTAGAGCCGATAGTCTGGCCGCAAAATTTGAGTGCTCGAAGCGACGAAATTCTCGAATTGTGGGAATCGGGCTACCACTCTTACGGCGTCTCAGTGGAAGCACGTACGCAGCTAAGACCCCTCACCCTAGCCCTATCAAAGTACTTGAGCGAGCGAAGGCTGAGTGCCGCAGAGTGTGATGCAACGATTACACGTTTACATGACTATTTTCGGCGTTTACCTAAAGGAGAGCAGTATTTTAGGCTATTGGCGCAATCGCCTAATTTGCTATCCGCGATTATTGCGCCGCTGCGCGACTCGCCGGCAATGAGTGTGTTGCTGGAGCAATCCCCTCACATTATCGATCGTTATCTTGAGAAGGTATGGCGCTACCCAGAAGCACTACCAGATCCCAATGAAGTGCTGGATCAGCTCTCATACGATGCTCAGTTAGATGGTCTGCGACGTTTTGTAAATGAACATCTCTATCAAATCTACTGGCAGTTTTTACAAGACCAAATCAGCGTTGTAGATTTTCAAGCTGGCCTTACCAGCTTAGCCGAACGGTCGTTAGAGTGTGCCGTTCAGTTAGTCTGCAATGAGCTTGGATTAGAGGAGTCACCAGTCAGCATTATCGCTTTAGGCAAGCTTGGTTTGGCCAGCATGGCTCCGGCGTCTGATTTGGATTTGGTATTCGTGTTTGATGAACAGCGTGAGCAATTAAACGACGCCAATAATTTTGTGAGCCGGTTGCAAACAGCGATTTCTACGCGAATGCGAGAAGGGGTGGTGTACGAACTGGATACACGCTTGCGACCATCAGGGCGCTCAGGCGCACCAACTGTGAGTTTGGCGAGTTTGCAGAGCCATCATTTAGAGCGTGCGCACACTTGGGAGCATATTGCATTTATGTTTGCGCGTCCGATTTTGGCAACCCCGAGAATTACCGAAGCGGTGCAGCAACTGAAAACGCAATTGTTGACTCGCAAGCGAGATCAATATCAATTGAGTAAGGATGTTGAAACCATGTGGCAGCGTATTGACGAACACCGCATCAGCGCTGCGGATGGTTCCGTCTTCAACAGCAAGCTGCAGCCGGGTGGGCTTATGCAGCTCGAGTTCTATGCCGCAGCAAGTTTGTTGCTGGATTCGCCCGAGTCACCAAATACCACAGACTATGCTTCGTTAGTCAAACAGCGCTTAAATGAAAACGTCGCGAGTAAGGCGCTCGAGGCTATGCAGTATTGGCGCACTATGCAAATTTACGAACGGCTTCTCGGGCTTGAAGACCAAGCGCTTGAATCCGTTCCGGGACCGTATCGCGAGAGCTTTTTAAATCGGGTTGGTGTTAAAAGTTTTGCTGAACTCAGGGCTAAAAACAATGAGTACGCGACATTCACAAAAACGGTGATGACTGCGATGTTTGAGCAAGCTCAGGAACGTGATCAAGACATCTCAGAAGAAAAGTGGCTTGAAACCTCTGTCAATTGGCTAGACTAATGTCGCGTATAACAAAATCGCACAGTTTGCTGAATTGGCTTGGGCTAGAGTAGAGCCTATGAAAAATATTCTAATTACTGGTGCAGGTTCAGGCCTTGGTCGAGAACTAGCCTTGGCATACGCCTCGCAAGGTTGCGAGGTGTGTGTGGTTGATCGCGATGAAGTGGGTGGCCATGAAACTGTCGACATGATCGACGCTAAACAGGGCACGGCTTTCTTCCATGCCTGCGATATTAGTTCGCAAGACGATATCGATGCGTTGGCTGCATTGCTTGAGAGTCGGTGGCAATCGGTTGATGTTTTGGTTAATAACGCGGGCGTTGCTACCGCCGGCTCAGTCGAATCTGAGTCGATTGAGCAATGGCAGTGGGTGATTGATATTAACTTGCTGGGCCAGGTGCGCATGACTAAAGCGATTTTGCCCCTCATTAAAAGCTCCAACGCCTACCACCGCTCGATCATTAATATTGCCTCGCAAGCCGGTATCACTCCGTTGGGTAATATGGGTAGTTATTGTGTCACTAAGGCTGGATTGGTCAGTTTCGCTGAAGGTTTGCACTTTGAGCTGGCGCCATTAGGGATTCATGTCAGCGCGGTGTGCCCGTCGTTTTTTGCCACCAACTTGCACAAGTCTTTGCGTACGGACGAGGACAAGATGCGCGGTTTAGTGAGTAAGATGGTCGGAGACTCGCAGATTAGCGCTGAATCAATTGCCGAGTATATTTTGCGCGCCAATGATGAGAAGCAATTCCTAATTTTGACCCATAAAGATGGTCGCAGAGCGCATCTGCTAAAACGTTTTTTGCCGAATAGTTGGTACATGGCGCACGTCAAAAAGCAGGTTGCAAAGTTTACGAAAACCTAAAGACTGCTTAAACTAGCGCCCACTTCTTCAGATAATGAATAGTCTGTGCTGAGTTCGCGGGTGCGCGCTGGTGTGCGTTAAGAGTTACGCGATAAGGAGCAAGGCAAAATGTGCATCCCCCTTTTATAAAATAGGATTATGAGTAAGCAATCAATAGATACAGCCGCCAAAGTTAGAGCGGGCGAAGAATTGGAAATGACGCGGCTCAAGCCTTGGCTAGAGGAGCATATCGAAGGCATTTCTGGTGATCCCGAAGTGACCCAGTATTCTGGCGGCGCATCCAATTGGACCTATTGCTTGAGCTATCCCGATCGCGAAGTCGTATTGCGACGAGCGCCAAAGGGCACCAAAGCTAAGGGTGCCCACGACATGGGGCGAGAACACCGCCTACAGGCAGCTCTGAAGCCAGTTTACCGCTATGTGCCGACTATGCTGGCGCATTGCGAGGATGAAGACGTTATCGGCACCGAGTTTTATGTGATGGAAAAGCTCACGGGCGTGATCCCCCGAAAATTCATGCCCAAAGGTGTTGAGCTGAGTGAAGCAGAAGTGCGAACGCTTTGTTTAAATGTTTTAGACGGCCTGATCGAACTCCACCAAGTTGATTACAAAGCCGCGGGATTGGATCATCTAGCCAAAGGCGAAGGCTATACCCAACGCCAAATCAGCGGTTGGATTAAGCGCTACACTGATGCGAAAACCTGGAACGTGCCCAGCGCGAAACCGGTGATGAAATGGTTGGAGGACAACCTGCCTGAAAAGGAAGTCATCTGCTTAACACATAACGATTTTCGCTTTGACAACGTGGTGTTGAGCGAGCAAGACCCTACTAAAGTGATTGGCGTATTGGATTGGGAGCTGGCCACCTTAGGTGATCCTTTAATGGATTTGGGAAATAGTCTAGCGTATTGGACTGAAGCTGGAGATGATCGTTTTGCGCAATTTATGCGCCGCCAGCCGACTCATATGAAGGGCATGCTCTCGCGCCAAGAAGTAATTGACTATTATCTAAAGAAAACCAACTTCGAAGTCGACGACATGCGGTTTTATGAGGTGTACGGTTTGTTTCGGCTGGCGGGTATCGTGCAGCAAATTTATTACCGTTATTACCATAAGCAAACCACTAATCCAGCGTTTAAGAATATGTGGATTATGGTGCACTATCTGATACACCGTTGTAAAAAGGCGATCCGCGCTAAGGCGTAACCAGAAGAACAAACTATGGCAAGCATTTACCTCGTTCGTCACGGGCAGGCCTCATTTGGTCAGCAAAACTACGATGATCTGTCTGACTTGGGGCAGCAACAAGCGCGCATGGTTGGGGCCGCATTCGCAGCTCGCCAAACTCGCATAGACGCCGTTGTTACCGGCTCGATGCAAAGACATAAGCAAACTGCGCGAGGATTCTTGCAGGCCTATACTGGTGATGACGAAGGTCTGGCGAGCATTCCAACAAGTCAAGACAGTGGTTGGGATGAGTATGACTTTGACGATATTTTAACTGCCATGGGGCCAGACTATGCTTCGGCAGACGCCATCAATAAGACCGTTGCACGGCAGGCGAATCCCAAGCAAGCATTTGAGAAAATGTTTAACCAGGCAATGGATCGTTGGATTAGTGGTGAGTACGATGGTGACTATAAAGAGTCTTGGAGCACCTACCAGTCTCGCATTCACCAAGCATTGCAGAGCGTGGTGGATCAAACGCGAAAGCCAGACTCAAATAGACAAAATGTGTTGGTGTTCACCTCAGGAGGGGTGATTTCGGTTGTTGCGCAAGCCTTATTGGGCGTGCCGAGTGAGAAGATGATGCACATGAATTGGACATTAATGAAGTGCGCGGTGACTAAACTGGTTGCGTCGAAGCACCGTTTGTTTGTTGCAAGCCTGAATGAACACTCTCATTTTGAAGGCAAAGACGCTCGTCAATACATAAGTTATAAGTGATCGAGCGCTGCGGCTTAGCTGAATCCTAGTCCGCAACTGGTTCGAAAGTACAAACAGAATAAAGAGAACACTATGAGTAGAAAAAATATTTTGATCACGGGCGCAAGTTCTGGCTTGGGCGAAACCATGGCAAAGCTGTACGCGAAGCAAGGTAAAAATTTGGCTCTATGCGCTCGGCGCATGGACCGTTTGCATGAACTCAAAACCCAGTGCTTGGATATCAACCCCGAGATCACCGTCGTAGTGCGTGAATTGGACGTAAATGATCACGATCAGGTGTTTGTCGTATTCAAGCAATTCATTGAAGACTTGGGCCATTTAGACAGAGTTATTGTGAATGCAGGAATGGGTAAAGGCGCGTCGATTGGTACGGGTTTTTTTGCTGCGAATAAACAAACGGCTGTCACCAATTTTGTGTCTGCTATCGCACAGTGTGAAGCTGCTGTAGAGCATTTTCGAGAGCGCAATGAAGGTCATTTGGTGATGATTTCCTCGATCAGTGCGGTGCGGGGCTTCCGCCGTGCGATGACTGTCTATGCCGCCACAAAGGCTGCGGTCAGCAACTTAACTGAAGGCATTCGCATTGATCTTCTTAACACACCGATTAAAGCTACCACGATCCACCCGGGCTTTATTCGCAGCGAAATCAATGAGAAAGTTAAAACAACCCCTTTTATGGTCGACACTGAAACGGGCTGCAAAGCCATTCTTAAGGCGATTGAGAAAGAGGGTGCGAATTACTACGTGCCTTCGTGGCCGTGGGCAATAGTGACTCGCCTTATGAAAGTTTTTAGTCTAAACATGATGGCAAAAATGAGCTGATTCTCAGCCGGGCGAGACCGATGAGTGCAATAAAAAATTGGGTTGAATCAAACTGGTTCCAAAATTTTATTATCGGCGTTATTGTCGTAAATGGAATTATTTTAGGTGCACAGACCTCGCGCAGTCTTAGCGACGAAGCACAGCTATTACTAAGCTGGGCGGACAGCATTTGTTTGGCCATCTTCGTCGTTGAGCTATTGATGCGACTCGCGGTTTATCGTTGGGCGTTTTTCAAAGAGGGTTGGAACGTATTTGATTTTCTTATCGTTGCAATCGCGTTAGTCCCTTCCTCAGGCCCATTAGCAATTCTGCGGGCATTGCGAATTCTACGAATTCTGCGTTTGGTGTCCGCGGTAAAATCCTTGCGCCGCGTAGTCACCGGCATGTTGCTTGCATTACCCGGTGTGGGTTCAGTTGCGGGACTTCTGCTGATTGTGTTCTATATAGCGGGTGTTCTAAGCACTGTATTATTTGGCGACGAGTTTCCGCAGTGGTTCGGTTCTTTGGGCGGTTCGATGTTTTCCTTGTTCCAGATTATGACGCTTGAATCTTGGTCTATGGGGATTGTGCGTCCTGTGATGGAAGTCTATCCCCTAGCCTGGATGTTTTTCATTCCATTTATCACTGTCACCACCTTTACGGTTTTGAATCTGTTTATCGGGATTGTGGTCGATGCCATGGCAACCGTGAAAGAGAGTGAAGCCGCTGAGCTGCACGAAGATCATGTTTCAATCGAAAGCATGATTAGCGACTTGCAAAAAGACATTGCGGCGCTGCGCCAAGAACTCAAGGCAACAACTCAAAAATAGGGTCTCATTCTCACAGAGCATTTAAGGTTCTGTGCAATTGAGGCTTTAAAAGCAAGCCCCTAAAGTATCCACTCAGCCGAGGGCGATCTAGCCCGCGAAAGGCTATAATGACCAGTAATCCTATAGACTGGCTAGGGCGACTGAAAGTGATGGTTTGTTGAATCTCTCCCTAGTTTGTTATTGGGAACCTTTCTTTAAACCCAGTTTAGACACAGTTTAAACCTAGCTTTCGCCGCTTTTTCTTCGCAAGTAATACTTATGAATAATAAACGCCCTTTAGAACCGATTTGGTCATGCTCCGCCGCTGCTCGTGAGTCGGCGAACCTCACTCAATTCAAGCAGCATCTGATTAAAAGCAGGGGCATAGAGTTTGCTGACTACTCCAGTTTGCACGAGTGGTCAGTCCGCAACATTGGCGAATTCTGGTCCGAGCTTTGGGACTTTTGTGGCGTTATTGGTGACAAAGGCGGCATCGATTTTGAGTCAGGGTCTAGTATGCTCGATGCTAAGTTTTTCCCTCAGGCGAGCATAAACTTCGCTGAAAACATCCTCGCTAGCCAAGCCAAGCCCAATGCTGACGCCCTAGTGTTTCGCGCAGAAGATCGCGTTTTTTCGCGGACGAGTTGGCAAGAGCTTCAAGATCAAGTGTCTGTGTTCGCGCAGGCTTTGCGTGCTCATGGGGTCAAGCAAGGCGACCGAGTAGCTGCGTATTTGCCGAATATTCCAGAGGCTGTGGTGGCAATGCTGGCGGTGAGTTCAATTGGCGCGATTTGGAGTTCCTGCTCGCCGGATTTTGGCGTGCAAGGGGTTATGGATCGCTTTGGTCAAATAGAGCCGACGCTCTTAATCGCGGTGGATGGCTACTTCTATAATGGCAAGGCTATCGACAACTCAGAAAAACTGGCTGCTATAGCAAAGCAGCTAGAGTCGATTAGTGCCGTAATCGTGATTCCCTTTTTGGCTGCGAACTCTGACCACGCGTTTTCTATTGCTGGTATTGATAAGGCGGTCTTGTTTGATGGATTTGTGTCGCAGTTTCAACCCAGAGACATTGAATTCACGCGCCTGGGGTTTAACCATCCATTGTTTATTCTGTACTCGAGCGGAACGACTGGTGCGCCAAAATGCATCGTTCACGGTGTTGGTGGAACGCTGTTACAACATTTAAAAGAGCATCGCTTACATAACGAAGTTAAGCCAGGCGACCGC
>CAZOIG010000016.1:0-3280 GCA_964579235.1 uncultured Gammaproteobacteria bacterium | reverse complement strand
ATACTTTACGGTTTCAATGACCGAAACTGGGGAATTCCTAACAGCGTCACCGTTCAGAACATCGATACTATAATTCGTAGAGCGCGCTCTTTAGGTTTCACACCTGTGGTTGGTACGATCGCTCCATGTCAGTGTACAAATAATTCCATTGTTGCTCGCAACGGCTTTATTAGCAGTGTAGTTTCCAGCCTAAACGGCTCTTCTGTTGGTCCAGTTTATCTTGTTGATCAATACAATCTCTTGTTCGGAAATATCGCCAATCTTCTTCTGTCCGATGGTATTCACCCCAACACCCAAGGCCATATCGAGATTGCCGAAAATTGGTTTGAGCGAGCGTTAGAGTCACTTATTGCACAAGACCCTATTGCGTCGGTAGGCGCAATTCAACTCTTATTGCTTGATGATGACGTAGTTGTTCCGCCTCCCGCTCCTTAAGTCGCTCTTATAGAAATGTGAGAATGTGATGAGTCTGCAAGGACTCTATAACCGCACTCACTCAGTCTTGCCCAGGCTTTCGTTAACCATTGGCACCATAAACTCGCCAACATATTGCGAGCCATCGTAGCCAAGATGTGACGGGTCGTGGTACATCAATTTGTTGTCGATGACAGCGTGGCAGTACTCCTCGTCGCAGAGCACATCAGCAACATCAAAGACTCTAATATTTGGGAATTCCGCGAGTACCCTTCTAGCGATATTGAAATAGGCTACGCGCTGACCTTCGTATGCCTCGCGCGTAATTTTGCACCTTACATCACTATTACTCGCCCTAAATGGTCGAGTCAGGCATGCCTTGGGGTCAAAATCCAAAATAGGATTGTCGAGCACGTAAATAACTTCTTTTCCGCTTTCCGTGAGGCGCTCAAATGTCTCCCGCATTTTGTTTTCAACAATACGGCCGGGGTTGCGATCTTCTAGGTTTTTGATATCTACAATATTGTGCCAGCAAGCACCAGTGCTCAAAACGATTAGTTTTACCGCAGGATCTTCGATAGAAAAGTTCAATGCTTGATTGATGAGCTTTGCGCGAAGATATGGGTAGTCTGGAGCTCTTCTTTGTCGCTCTGGGATGGCGACAGAAATATCATAGAACGGCATGGCGCAACCGATCGGAAACAGTGCAATATTATGCTCCGCGCCGAAGGCGTGCGAAATGCCGTAGTGGATACGGCGCGAATGAGAATCGCCAATTACAGCAATTTCTGGTTTGCTGTCTCTTAAGAAAGAACAATTGAAATGGTCACCGCGATCGTTCCACTCTGGAAAAAGCTTAGCGCAGTAAGACTCATAGTCGGCTTGACTCTGCGTCCATTCTTTAACGCCTTGGTCGCTTGCACCGAGTTTAGACGTGATTTCGCGTGCGTTTACCAACAGGCCATACGCACATATCACCGCCATGATTCCGACCAATATGCGTGTCCAAACTTTTTGCGATCCACCTGAACGAATAGGTTTTTCGATCAAATAGTAAGTCAATATCGCGAGAATGAAACTAAGGATTACGAGAACGCTGGCGTAGGTCGCTGACAGCGCCTCTGGTTCAATAATTCGAGCAAACGATAATAGGGGCCAGTGCCACAAATACAGCGGATAGCTGATCAGACCAATAAAGATCATAACCTTATTGCTCAAAATTTTACGATTGACCCAAGCATCCCTGCCTGCGTAAATGATCAGGGTTGCGCCTAAGACCGGAATGATAGCTCGCCAACCCGGGTAGTTATATTTTTTGTCCAGCGCAAACGCCGCGAGTAATATCAAAAGTAGACCAATGATAGAGAGCAGCGATTTGTGAGAAGCTAAGAAACTTGTACTCGCAGTGTTTGAAGTGTCGGGATTTGAAGCTTTAAGAGCAACCGCCGCGAGAATTGCGCCGGCCATCAACTCCCAAAAACGAGTATGCGGGAAATAGAACGCTTCGACCGCGTCTACCTGTACCCAATACAAGTTCGCTATCAATGACGCGCCTGCGATCCATAACACCAAGGATAGAAGTTTCACGCCAAAACGCCATGCACACCACACGATCAACGGGAAAAATAAGTAAAACTGCTCTTCGATAGCGAGCGACCAAAGATGTAGCAGAGGTTTTATCTCGCTACTTACGTCGAAATAGCCAACCTCTTGCCAAAGCACGAAATTTTGTACGAATCCGGCGCCTGCTGCGGCATGCTTGCCCAACATTTGGTACTCATCGCCGTCCAGCGCGAACCAGCCGAAGAGTAAGACGGCTCCAAGCACAGCGCTCAAAGCTGGAAATAGTCGACGAACGCGGCGCGAATAAAACTCTAGAAACGAAAACTTCTTCAGTTCAAGTTCGCGAAAGATGATCGAAGAAATGAGAAAGCCACTGATAACGAAAAATACGTCTACGCCAACGAACCCGCCAGGCAACAAACTTGGGAAGGCATGAAAAAGCACCACAGGCAAAATGGCTATGGCTCTAAGCCCATCAATATCGGGTCTGTATTTACTGTGTTGATTTATCATGATCAAAGACAAGGTGCTCGCAATAAGCTCTTTAGCAAAGATGTTTTTTCTGCGTGCGCAGTATAACGCCTAGAGAGCAACAACTCGCGCAATTTCACCCCTTTGTGATGGTCTTGAGCGAGCCTGTAGCAGGTTTTTTGGATTTGCGCGGTCGGCTTAATCACCCAGTGTAGGCTGCAAATCAGGGTATCAACGAGATTGGGATGTGATCTTAGTGGGTATTTACAGCTGTTTGCCTAAAAGTGTGTTGGCGTATTTCTCGCCGATGGGGATTTCGATGTCGCCTATCTCGACATCATGCTGGGTGAAAGCACTCACGTGTTTCGTGTTGACTATGTACGAGCGGTGGATTCTGCAGAACTGCGAGTCGAGCTGCTTGAGCATATTGCTTAGCGTTGATTTGGTGGTGTAAGTTTTGTCTTTGCAAATGATCTGAACGTAGTCTTTGAGCCCCTTGATGTAGAGAATGTCATCAAAGACCACTTTTACATTTTTGCGATCTACGCGAATGAATATATGGCTCATTGGCCCAGATTCTTGTGGCGCGCGTGTGTCGGTACTGAGCGCCAAGAACTTTTCAACCGCTTGAAAGAATCGAGAAAAAACGATGGGTTTGAGAAGGTAGTCAACAACGTCTAACTCAAAGCCCTCGATCGCATAATCTCGATAGGCCGTAGTAAATATGGCGCGCGGTTTATTGCTTAGGCTTTTATAAAATTCATTGCCTTTTAACACTGGCATTTGTATGTCTAAGAACAGCAAGTCGACCTCTAAGTCTTTTATAACGGCG
>CAZOIG010000015.1:0-2600 GCA_964579235.1 uncultured Gammaproteobacteria bacterium | reverse complement strand
ACCAGCTCAGCCCAGACCAGGTTGTTGCGGATGCTGAACAGGTCCTCAGTGGTGCGGTAAGTAAAACATCAGGAGCGCGAACATGACCCGCGTTCTGGTCGTAAAGATGACATCCATGGGCGATGTATTGCATCTGCTGCCCGCACTGAATGATCTCCAGCGCCAGTTTGATGGTGTTTCGGTTGATTGGATGGTTGAAGAGGCCTTTGCAGAGATTCCGCAATGGCATCCACTGGTCGAGCGAGTAGTGCCGGTGTCAACACGACGATGGCGCAAGCTCTCGATTGAAAATCTCAAGAGCTTCTGGCGTTTTTTGCGCACAATTCGAGAAGTCGAGTACGACTATATTATCGACGCACAAGGTTTGATGAAAAGCGCCTTTTTCAGCCGCTTTGCGCGACTTAAAAGCGGTGGGCAGCGCATTGGGTTTTCATCAGACTCGATTAAAGAGTCACCGGCTGCGTGGTTGTATTCAAATACAGTTTCTGTAAATCGTCAGGCGCATGCGGTGGATCGTTTGCGGAACTTGATCTGCGGCGGATTCAACGCAAGCCCACACGCTAGCAAGCAAGACTATGGAATTGGTCAAAATCAAACGCGCGTTAAGCCAAATGCAAACAGTGCTCGGTCGATATTTTTGTTTCATGGAACCACGTGGGACACTAAACACTTACCACTTAGTCTGTGGATGGACATTGCTAAAAAGCTAATAGTTGCCGGTTTTGAGCCCTTAGTGACTTGGGGGAATGATGCGGAGCGCGAGCGCGCTGAGACGATCGTGAAAAGCGTAGCTGGGGTGAGAATTCTGGCTAAATCCTCACTTAGCGAGCTAAAACAAACTTTGGCAATGGCCGAAGGCGCTATCGCAGTGGATACCGGCTTAGGTCACTTAGCGGCTGCGCTTGGGGTTCCTTGTGTTTCTTTATACGGTGCCACAGACCCAAGTCTCACGGGCACCTATGGGGCTTACCAGACTCATTTGAGCGCAAACTATCAATGCTCGCCTTGTTTGTTGAAAACCTGCAAGCAAATTGGGCCTGATGAATCTGACCCACCGTGCTATGCAACCATCAGCGCGCAAACGGTGGTCGATTCTTTACAAACGCAAATTAGCGCCCGAAATGCCGCAATAGGCGTATAATCGAAATTCGAACAAGGGTTTTAGCCATGCACTTTGCGTTTTGTCTATACAAGCATTTTCCTTACAGCGGTCTATCACTAGACATGCTGCGGATTGCGCATGAGTGTACTCAGCGCGGGCACAAAGCTACAGTCTTTACGGGAAGTTGGGAGGGCGATGTACCTGACGGGGTTGATGTAGTTATCGTCAAGCATTTTGGCTTCACTAATCATACTCGGGCTCACTCATTTCATCGCAAACTGCGTAATCACCTAGACCCTAAGAACTTCGATGTTGTTGTTGGTTTCAATAAGATTCCTGGCATGGACATCTACTATTGTGGTGATTATTGCTACGTAGGTCGTTCGTTTCTTCGCCACTCTCTGTTTTATCGTTTTACACCGCGCTTTCTTTACTTTTCAAGTTTTGAGCGTGGCGTTTTTGAGGCGGCATCAAAGACCAATATCTTGTCATTGTCTGATCGTGAAAAGGCTATTTATCAGCAATACTATTTAACTCAAGATTCGCGCTTTCTTTGTTTACCCCCAACGCTAGAGAAAGCCCGTTGGGCAAATTTAGATGAGTTACCTGATCGCAGCAAGATTCGCGAGTCGCTTGGCGTTGAGGAAGATGAAAACCTCGTTCTCCTAATTGGCTCTGGGTTCCAGACCAAAGGTTTGGATAGAGCCATTCTAGCGATCGCGGCGTTGCCCGAAGAAATACAAAGCAAGACAAAGTTGTTTGTTGTCGGTCAGGATAAAACTGATCAATTTGTGCGCTTGGCTAAGCGTTCTGATGTGGCCGACCGCGTCAACTTTCTTGGCGGTCGTACTGACGTGCCAGCCTTGATGAAGGGCGGTGACATGTTGTTGCACCCAGCCTATGCCGAAACCACCGGCGGAGTTTTATTGGAAGCCATTGTGTCTGGTTTGCCAGTTCTTGCCACTCCGGTTTGCGGCTACGCACCACACATTAAGATGGCTGATGCAGGTTGTGTCCTGCGTAAGCGGTTTTCGCAAGACGAGCTGAACGAGAAGTTACTCGAGATGCTCCTGTCTGAGCAAAAGCAACAGTGGCGGGAGAATGGCCTAAAGTACGGTCAAGATCCTGGACTTTACGTTATGCCTAAACGTGCGGCTGACTATATTGAGCAGACTTGTGCTCAAAAAGCTCTGTACCTCACGTCGGAGCAGCGCAGAGAACACGATGAGTCATTGTACATCCACAACGAGTTGCGCCAAGGCCTGAAGGGGCAAGATAGTTTTTGGGATATTATGAATATCGAAGGTAAGGTGTATCGCAAAGCACCAGGCCGTCGCACGCTCAGATTTACACGCGGTGACAAGGACTACTTTCTTAAGGCTCATACAGGTGTGGGCTGGGGCGAGATTCTCAAAAACATCATTTATTTGCGCGCTCCTGTGGTGGGCGCACTGAATGAATGGCATGGCGTGCATCGACTTAAAGATTTAGAAATCGA
>CAZOIG010000014.1:0-2252 GCA_964579235.1 uncultured Gammaproteobacteria bacterium | reverse complement strand
ACAGATGGGCGCTATGGTGAAAACCCCAATCGATTGCAGCATTACTATCAATATCAAGTAATCCTCAAACCATCACCTGACAATTTCCAAGAACTATACCTTGAGTCATTGAAAGTGATTGGTATTGATCCTTTAGTAGATGATATTCGCTTTGTCGAGGACAACTGGGAATCACCCACTCTCGGTGCGTGGGGTTTAGGTTGGGAAGTTTGGTTGAACGGCATGGAAGTCACGCAGTTCACCTATTTTCAGCAAGTCGGCGGCCTTGATTGCAAGCCAATTACAGGTGAGATTACCTACGGCTTGGAACGCATCGCTATGTATTTGCAAGGCGTAGACAGCGTTTACGACTTGATCTGGACCAAGGGATTCAAATACGGCGATATCTTCTTTCAAAATGAGCTAGAACAATCAACCTTCAATTTTGAACACGCTGACGTTGACGATTTATTCCGACAGTTCAATGCGGCCGAAAAAGAAGGCCAGCACTTGATTGATAACAAACTACCGCTACCCGCCTACGAAAAAGTGTTAAAAGCGTCACACACCTTCAATATGCTTGATGCGCGACACGCAATCAGTGTGACCGAGCGGGCGCGTTACATTGGCCGCATCCGTACGCTCTCAAAAGGTGTAGCCCGAACTTACTACGAAGCTCGCGAGGCGCTTGGTTTCCCACGGGGTAAAGAATTAAGCGGAGGTGAGGCATGAGTACTACCGACCATCTACTCCTTGAGCTAGGTACTGAAGAGCTGCCACCAAAGTCGCTTAAGGCCTTAAGCGATGCGTTTACGCAAGAAATAGAATCGGCGTTACGCGAATCGAAAGTAATTGACGATAACAGCGAGGTAACGCCGTTTGCTGCACCTCGGCGCTTAGCTGTGTTAATCAGCAATGTGGCTGCCAAGCAAGACGACCAAACCGTTGAACGACGCGGCCCTGCGGTACAAGCGGCATTTAAAGACGGCGAGCCAACGCCTGCCGCCTTAGGCTTCGCCAAGTCTTGCGGCACAGATGTCGATCAACTCGAACGACTGAAAACCGACAAAGGTGAATGGTTAAGTTACTCAGTAAGCGAGCCTGGCCAAAACATTGATGTGCTAGCGCAAGCCGCATTGGATCAAGCCATCAAGCGCTTGCCGATTGCAAAGCGCATGCGCTGGGGCAATAGTGATGAAGAATTCGTGCGCCCCGCAAAATGGCTGACGGCGCTCTACGGCGACGAAGTGCTCGACATTCAATGTCTTGGCTTACACGCCGGACGGACCAGCCGTGGACACCGATTCCACAGCAACGCACTGGTTGAACACAATTCTGCGGCGGATTATGAAAAGACGCTGTTAGAAAAGGGCCATGTTATGGCGAGCTTTAGCACTCGCCAAAGCCTGATCAGCGAACAAATCACTAAACTGGCTGATTCTATTAAGGGCAAGCTAGAAGATGACCCAGCATTGTTGGATGAGGTGACGGGGCTGGTCGAATACCCTCGACCTGTGCTTGGGGAATTTGATACGGCCTTCTTAGACGTACCCCAAGAATGCTTGGTGTCGTCTATGCGAGATCACCAAAAGTACTTCCACATTGTCAACGAAGAAGGCACCTTGCTACCGTATTTCATTACGGTCAGCAATATCATAAGCAAAGACGAACAACGGATGATTCAGGGCAACGAACGGGTGCTGCGAGCGCGCTTGTCAGACGCGGTGTTCTTTTGGGAGTCGGATCAAAAACAACGCTTAGAGGATCGAGTTGAAAAACTCGGTAACGTCCTGTTCCACGCGAAACTGGGAACGGTATTAGAAAAGACTGAACGAATTCAAGACCTAGCAGAGCAGTTTGCCAAAGCGCTAGGCGCAGACGCGGCCATTGCTCGTCGCGGCGCCCACTTAGCCAAAGCCGATTTGATCTCAGATATGGTGGGTGAGTTTGATGAACTGCAAGGTGTAATGGGACACTATTATGCCGATCGCGATGGTGAGCCAAACCTAGTCGGAGAGTGCATCGAACAACACTACTGGCCTAAGTTTGCTGGAGATCAATTGCCAAACAGCCTAGAGGCGCAAGCCGTTGCCTTGGCCGACAAACTCGACAGCTTAGTGGGTATTTACGCTGCCGGCGAGGTCCCAACGGGCGATAAAGACCCGTATGCCTTACGCCGCGCCTCAGTCAGCATTTTGCGCACACTGATTGAAAAAGCCCACGCTTTGAAGCTCGATGAGTTAGTAAGCTGGAGTGCTGATATCTATGAGCAG
>CAZOIG010000013.1:0-1667 GCA_964579235.1 uncultured Gammaproteobacteria bacterium | reverse complement strand
TAACTTGCTTGGATCGCACCTTGCTCATCGATGATCAACACATGGCCGTAGGCCACCACATTTGGGCGCAAAGCCGCAGGCATGCGCTGCATCATGGTTCGAACAAATGGCTTAGCCGAAAAATTGTCGAGCAGCTCTGAGCGCGGTGAAGTCAAGCCTACCCAAAAGCGTCCATCACGACCGCGATGCACATTGTCAGGAAAGCCCGGCAAGTTACCCACTATGATCTCAGCTTGGCCTGCCATGGCGCCTACTCGGTGGTATTTCCAAATCCGATAGCTGCCTGTTTCGGCTACCAAGAAAAAGTCCTCTGATTCACTCAGCGCTACGCCATTGGCAAAGTCGAGATCTTGCATTACCACTTTGGCGACTTTGCTCTGTGTGTCGTACTCAATAATCCGCCCATGGCCACCATGCTCGTTAATATCAAGTAGGCTTGATTCCAGTGTGCCACCAAAGGCTTTGGCGCTAAACTTAGTCGACGCATCGCTAAAGTAAATGATCCCATCTGAGGTGATGTCTAAATCATCGGCATAGACAATTGGGACACCCTCGGCGACGTCTAGCTCTGTGCTCAGCTCACCCTCAGGCGTTAGCTTTTGTAAACCGATGTAGGCGTTTGCTATCCATAAATCGCCCTGTTCGTCAAAGGCTATACCCAATGGACGCCCACCGACATCTACCCAGCGCTGCACAGAAGGGTTGTCTGCTTCAGCTTCCCAACGGACTATCCAGCCTTCATGCGTTGCAGAATAAGCCATGCCCTCTGAGTGAACCACTATTGCTTCAGCGCCACTTAATCCGTCTAAGTCAATGGCTTGGAAGTCTGAAAGACGATCATTTGCAGCGAACTCGCCTTCCAATGGAACTTGCGGTGGAGCGACCCAGGCCTGCGGGCTTATTGGGACTGGCCACAGCGTAAAGTACGCCAAACCTACAATTAGGATAAGAAGAGTAACTTTTAGTGCTTTCATCGCTTTACCTCGTTGTAAGCTCTGGCGCCATTGCCAAGCAGGGCGAGTGTCACCTTTTATAAATTTCTAAACGGTAAATCCACCGTCAACAACTATACACTCCCCTGTAGTGTAACTCGAGGCGTCAGAGACGAGGTACAACACTGTACCCGCCATCTCTTCTGGCTCCGCATGGCGCGCCATTGGGATGACAGCCAAGGCCTGCTTGTGAAATTTTTCGTTTTCAAACAAAGCGCCCGCGAACTTGGTTTTGGTTAAGCCCGGCAATAGCGCATTAACACGAATATTGTATTGCGCGCACTCCTTGGCGAACGCCTTTGTCATATTGATTACTGCCGCCTTCGTAATCGAATATATACCTTGAGCAGGACCTGGAATTAGTCCATTAATGGATGCGGTGTTCACAATCACACCGCCTCCTTGATCGCGCATTAGCTTGCCCGCCGCGGTACTCATAAAGAAATAGCCACGAATATTCACGTCCACTGTTTTATTAAACGCGCCTAAATCGGTATCTAAAATATGGCCGAAGTATGGATTGGCAGCCGCGTTGTTGATCAGGATATCGAGCTTCTTATGCTTGGCTTTAATGCTTGCAAACGCCGCATCAATGTCGTCCATATTGCCAATATTGCAGGCCAAGGCCTCGGCCGAACCACCAGCCGACTGAATCTCAGCAACCACGCTTGCACA
>CAZOIG010000012.1:0-6123 GCA_964579235.1 uncultured Gammaproteobacteria bacterium | reverse complement strand
TTCTCGCCCAATCGCCAATAGTTGGAAATTTGTAAAATCGCGGGGCCACTAATACCTCGATGCGTAAACAACATGTCTTCACTAAAAGCCTTACTAGGTACCGCCACGCTTATCGGCACAGACAAGCCAGACAGACCACTGCTTAACTCTTTGAGTGCGCCAGTCAACGTAAAGGGTACTAAAGAAGCTATACGCTCGGTCACGTTTAAACCAAACTGTTCAGCCAATTTATAACCAAAGCCAGTAGCGCCACCTAAGGTCGGGATCGATAAACCTCCAGTCGCAACGATCAGACTCTTTGCTTTAACCTCACCCATACTGGTTTGAAGCAAAAAACCTTTTGCCTGCTGCTCGACTGCATTAACTTGAGTATTCAAAACTAACTCAGCATCGACTTGTTCACACTCGGCCAGCAACATCTCGAGAATGTCTTTAGATGAGTTATCGCAAAAAAGTTGCCCACGGGTTTTTTCGTGATAAGGAATATCATGCTTAGCAACCATAGCAATAAAATCCCAATGGCTGTATTGCGCTAATGCCGATTTCACAAAGTGCGGGTTGCCCGATATAAAGTGATTCGCTTGAACATCTAGATTTGTGAAGTTGCAGCGCCCTCCTCCTGACATCAAAATTTTCTTACCAAACTTGTTAGAGCATTCAAGCACCAACACAGATTTCCCGCGGCCACCTGCCGCTATGGCGGCCATCAAGCCTGCGGCGCCACCGCCTAGTATCACCACATCGAATTGTTTCTGGTTGAGCTTCACTGTTTGGTCTGATCTAAATAGTCTCTGATTTTTACGCTCTGCATAATACAGTAAAGCCATCACCAAGCCGACGGCCTCGCGCGACCTCACTCACAGCCGTGGGGTTATAATTCACCGCTTGAAGAATAAATCCACTTATCTGCACCGAGACCCACCATGAACCTACTCTTTCGCGCAACCGCCGCATTAATTCTTAGCGTAGTTCTATTGAGCACAACGTCTGCTCAAGAAGAACGTCATGTTGAATACCCTACCTATAGCGCTCATGCCAACGGAATCAGCATCGCTTATCAAGACTTTGGACAAGCTGAGAAAGGCACCATTCTATTGGTGATGGGCTTAGGGGCGCAGTTGGTCAACTGGCCAGATGATCTAGTCTTGGCTTTAGTCGATAGTGGCTATCGTGTGATCCGCTTCGATAATCGAGACGCTGGCTGGTCGGAGAAATTTTACGACGCACCCACGCCTAATTGGCTAACGGGTATTCGGTTTCAGCTAGGCTGGTCACTCAATTCACCATACAAATTGGACGACATGGCGGCTGATGCTATTGGACTCCTAGACCACTTGAAAATTGACCAAGCTCACGTTGTGGGAGCATCGATGGGCGGCATGATCGCACAGATTATGGCTGCACGTTACCCGGAGCGGGTGACCACTTTAACGTCTATCATGTCTAGTACAGGCGCGGCCCACTTACCTTTGGGGGATGTCGATCTAAGCCTTTCCAGCGAATCAAAAGAGCGTAAAGCGGTAATCGACGGTACCTATGAGCTGGTTACGCAATTTGGTGGTAGAGCCAACGAACTAGACTACGAAACAACCTTTAAGCGCCTAGCTCGATACTACGACCGATCGCATTATGCCCCAGGTGGCGCGCGTCAGTTTTGGGCAATTCTTGATTCTGGTGATCGCGTTGAGCTACTCAAAACGGTCAAACAGCCAACTCTAGTATTGCATGGCGATCAAGATGCACTGGTACCACCAAGTCATGGCGAGCACACGGCAGAGATAGTTGAAGGCGCGAAGTACGTGGTGTTAGAAGGCATGGGGCATCACATAGATGCCATTGCGATCCCGAACATTGTTGAAGAAATACTGAGCCTAACCGCAGGCATCGATGAATAAGGTATCACTTGTACTGTGTGTAATCGTCGCACTCGGTTTCCTGTATATATTTTGGCCACAATTAGGTAGCCCACTCGCCATGCACGCAAATGCAAATGAGAGCCCACGTATCGACTTTAACTTCGGTACCCAGAACTGCGGAGACTGCGATTGGTTTGTAGTTCTCGATGGCGTGATGGGCGGGCGGTCAAACGCAAGCTTAGAGAAAACACCGAACAGCATTATTCTAAGTGGCAGCATTTCTCTAGAGAACAACGGTGGCTTCGCATCGATTCGAACTCCGTTCTCCGACTATGACTTATCTGGCTTTTCACAGGTCACGCTGCGCTATCGCTCAAGCGGACAAGACTTTGCCTTCAGCCTGAACAACTACCGACGCTTCTTCAGACCAAAATTCAAACACTCGGTTCCGCAAACTGACAACGAATGGCAAACGCTAAGCTTAAAGTTCGAGGACTTTGAGAAAATGAGGCTAAGCCAGCGGCTCGGCTCACCGCCCAGCCAAAAAGAGCTGTCGCGAATAATTCGACTAGGACTGATATCAAACGAAAAAAAGGCCAGCGACTTCAAGCTCGAGCTAGATTTCATTCGCTTCGAGTAGTTCGACTAAAACGGGTTTAAGCTAAAACCTTGTTGTTGCAACAATGCATGCTCAGTCATCGCCGATAAAGACATCTTTACTCCGGGCAATAAGTCTTCAGCCGCAACATCATAATAAGCTGCCGACTGACCGCACAAAGCAATCGTTACACCTGCGTCCAACAGCTGCTCTAGTAATTCTTGAGTTCCGTTCTCGGAACCGAATCTTGCTTGATACGAATCGCCAGTAAGTAGTTGCGTGCTGGCTTTGCCGTGCACCACGATGGCCGCTTGGATATTCTCTTTTGGGACTCCCGCTCGCACGTGCATGTTGATAAAACGAGCAATGGAATTAAAACTGCGGCTTACTTTCTCGCCCTCGTTCACTTTATAAACATCAAAGGCCACTTTAAAACGTTGCTCTACTGGATTGGAAATACCGCTTTGAATCGGCGCATTTTCACCATAAGCCTCGAACACAGGTCCAGTACTAAATCGCTCTTCGCCCGCATGGGTGCTTACAGCTAAAACTAAACCAGTTAGTGTGCCTAACCGTATTAACGCATGACGCATAACATTACTCCTTAACAATTTCTAAATAAGCTATTAACGTAACTGCGACTTTATAAACTCACGACTATCGCGTAATAACTCTACGCGCGCGGGCTCGTTCACGTACATCATATGACCACCAGTGTAGTACTTGTACTCAATTTGCTCAGCGCGAATATCATGACGGTTAAGCGTGTACTCAGCATCGAAAAAGGGCGTTACTAAATCATATAGGCCTGAAGCAACCAGCACCTTCATGCTCGGATTTGCGCGCAACGCATCGGATAAATTGGGGGCTGTGTTCACATACTTTGGCTCCCAAGTCTGCCCTACCGGCGCCAATGACCAATTCCATTTTTCAGACAATTCGGGATCAGCCGGCGAGAGATACTGCCTATTCCAACGCACTTTCAAATCGCTGTGTAGATAACTTTTTAAGGCCGCCATGTACGCAGGGCCAATCGCCAAGTGGGCGGAGTCTGCCTCGACCGAAGCGGCCAGATCATCCGCTTCGTCGTTAGCGTAGCGAGCATCGAGTAAACCCACCGCTATACCTTGCTCCCGCAATAATTCTTTAGCAAATCGAAACCCATTAATTCGCAGATTAGCGCGATCAATATAGGCTGGCGACAAACCAGTGAAGTACGCTAAACGATCGATCACCGATGCGCGGGTTTCAGCATCTAAAGTATTACCTTTGAACAATGCAGGCAGCAATTCATCCACCGCGAACTCGCGTGATTCTTGAATGAAGACGTCTCGGTCCGCTGGTTTCGGCTCGATCATATCGTGATACAGAGCGGTGGCGGCCATCGTCGGCACATAAGTGATATAGCTCGTAATATTGTGACGTACGTATGGGGTAGACCCCGCGTAATCCAAAGCCTGCGAAACAAAAATCAAACCATTTAGACTGATATTAAAATCATCGTGCAACATGTCTGCCACGGCGGCAGCACGAGTTGTTCCAAAGCTCTCACCCAACAAAAAACGCGGCGAGTTCCACCGACCGTTGTCGGTAATCCATGTTCGAATAAACTCCGACATAGATTGAGCATCTTCGTTTAAGCCCCAAAACTCCTTACCTTCGTGTTCGCCCAAGGCGCGGGAATAACCTGTTCCAACTGGATCAATAAATACCAAATCCGTCACATCCAAAATGGTGTCGTCAGCATCTCTAACCTCGAAAGGCGCAGAACCAGCATGATCGGCGTCGCTTGGTACAACAACGCGCTTTGGACCATAGGTTCCCATATGCAGCCAAGTTGATGCCGAGCCTGGACCGCCGTTCCACACAAAGGTCACGGGACGCTTACTCGAATCAGCAACATCCTTCTTTATGTAGTCAAAGCTAAAGATGGCGGCTTTGGGCTCACCCTTTAAGGTACGCAAATACGTCTCGCCAGCTCGAGCGGTGTACTTAATGGTGCTGCCATTAAATTTGCCCGTATGGTTGCTTACAAATTCAGTCGGCTCAGGAATATCGATTGCCGGCTTTGATTCCGCTGATTCATCGGCATGAGCGTGCGAACCAACGATGATCAAAAGAGGCATCAAAATGCACAGCATCACAGCTCGCGTTGAACTAAATACCGATAAAAAGCGGGGATTCGAATAAGACATAAACAGGACTCAAGTTAAATTTTTCGCCCAGAATAGTGGTATAGAAGGGAGTCGACAATGCTTTTGTTCATTAATACGGATTTTCAGATAAATCACCAAGCAAAGAAAAGCTTAAAGATTACGCAATAAGGCTTTACTAGGGTTTTTATTAGTGTATGGTTCACCCCAGCATGAAAGTTCAGCACGTTTAGATCCCCGTTATTTGTATACCTCCTTTAGTACATCCTCCTAGTATTAGCAGTTTGTTCCTTAGAAAGTTTTTACCAGTTCCGAGTTTATAAATTTTCGCTCCAATTTTTAGCTATACACGCCTTTCGAGGCACACCATTTTTATTAAACTTATTAGGTAATAACATGTCTACAAAAACTACTGGAACCGTTAAATGGTTCAACGAAACTAAAGGTTTTGGATTTATCGAGCAAGAGTCAGGTCCTGACGTTTTCGCTCACTACTCTGCGATTCTAGATTCAGGTTTCAAAACTTTGAAAGAAGGCCAAAAAGTTGAGTTCAACTTAACTGAAGGCGCTAAAGGCCCACAAGCCGAAGCAATCGTTGCTATCTAAGTTTAACTAAACTTAAATAGTGCTCGTAAGCCAAAAGTTTACGACGCAAAAAAAGCCCAATAGCTGCTTCAGTTATTGGGCTTTTTTATTTCCTTTTTTGAGACCTAATAGAATGGCACTAAACGTTGAACTTGCTTTTAGGAAACAGCAGACGCAAGGTTAGTACTATGTAGCCATTTAGATGTGGCTATGCTCCGTTGTCTCAGCCCCCGAACCCTGTTCCTGCGTTGTTCAGTAAGTCGCTCACTTAGAGCTTTATACTGAAACAGGGTTAAACATGATTTCGGCGCTGAGAAGCAACGGACTACAGCATACAACGAGACGGAAAGCGCTCGGACATTAGCGCTCCACTAAAATACCCCACATACTCCCCCCAGAGTTGTAAGAACTCCTTTGTATCATCTACTTGGTGTAAAACACAAGCACTCAAAGCGTTTCTTATTTGTTACTGTTGGTATTTCAACAAATCAACATGCGCAAACATCAAGTGAATTTACACATGCCAGCACCCAACTTTGAGTTGGGGCGGGATTCATAATCAAATTCAGCATAAAATCCTTCTTTACCCTGTGCAGACAGCAACCCCAAAGTCGCTCCCTTTGGCGCTGTGGCAGCTAGATATTTTTCGATTTCTGTCATGACTGCTTTGCCCAAATTTTGGCCTTGATAGTCTGGGTCAACCGCTACGTCTTGAATGTAGAAATACATTACTCCATCACCTACAACCCGACCCATTGCAACCAGCTTTGAGTCATGTCTGATGCACACATCAAACAAGGAGTTTTCTAGGGCGTGTTGAGCTAGTAATGGGTCAAAATCACCCCAGCCGACTTTTGCTCTGAGACCGACAAACTCATTCGCTGATGGACTGGTTTTATGAATTGTGAAATGTGCTGACTGCATCAAAATT
>CAZOIG010000011.1:0-18878 GCA_964579235.1 uncultured Gammaproteobacteria bacterium | reverse complement strand
TTGCACAGCTGCATCCCGAGGACTTGGCAACAATAAAAAACATAAATCGAGCGGGAGTTCCAGTCGTCACGATAATGTTGTCAGGTCGCCCGTTAATTATTAACCAAGAATTAGAGGAATCTAGAGCGTTTGTAGCAGCTTGGTTACCGGGATCCGAGGGACAAGGTATCAGCGACGTGCTGTTCGGCGATTATGATTTTCAGGGTAAGTTGTCTTTCACATGGCCGGCGCAGAGCGCCGATGCTGTCAACTCAAGCGGTCTAGAGCACACACCGTTGTTTCCCTTTGGTTATGGGTTGAATTATTGAACTGAGTGCTCAGCTCCTTTTGCTTGGCGAGACAAAAAATCTTTGATGACCTGCGAATAGTTTCGACTCACCTTTATCTGTGAGTTGTTACTCAGTTCTAAGAGGTATTCACCTTTGCCTCTCGGGATGATCGTTTCAATCTGATTCATATTGATTACGGTTGAGCGATGAACGCGCTGAAACACATCTGGGCTTAACTGTCGAATTAGTGACTTCATAGTGCTACGCATAATGTGCGTTTGGTCTTTAGTGCGAATGCACATGTAGTCGCCGGCAGCTTCTATTGTGTCGATTTCAGCTTGCTCAATAAGTGACACGATTCCACGATCTTTAACCACTATTTTTGGCATTCTTGACGCTGAGCCCTGTCGTTCATCTATTTCTATAACGCTCGACTTGCAAAGCGCTTGTCTACCAACTAGCCGCTCATGCGCTCGTTCAATCGCTCTGTCTAAGTGTCCTGCTTCAAGAGGTTTCAATATGTAGTCGACCGCATTAACTTTAAAGGCATCAATAGCACCCTCAGAGCTGTGAGTAATAAATATAACGAGCGGTGGTGTCCTCAATCGTTGATGGAGTTTTTTGACAACTTCAATACCGCTCATGTCCTGGAGCACGTAATCGATAAAGAGCAGGTCTACTTTCGATTTCAAGCAGTGGTTCAGAGCTTGTTTACCAGTATTGCCCATTGCCATTAGGTCTATATCTACGTAGGCCCCTAACGCTCGGCTTACATAACCCTTAGAAGTGTCGTCATGGTCAATAACAATTGCTCGAAGTTTGGTCCGTTTAGCTTCTTTCAGCATAGTACTTTGTCAATGATTATGATTTGGGTTAACAATCGAAAAAATCGCCGAATGACATTGCTAATCATGCGGACAATACGATCTCTAACACGCTCCAGTCTTGCATACGCAGACGCTTCAATCGACTAAACTAGTAAGGATGGCAAAACTTGAACGACCAAATAAGCGAGAGATCACTTATTTGGTCGAGTAAAAGTCAGTCGACTATTACGTCCACTCGGAAAGATTTTCGATATTGGCTAGACAGAAAAAATGCGGATCAATAACTATTGTCTTGAACGGCTTGACCGCTAAGACACGGTTGATGGTCATTCTCTCCAAGGTTGATGGGTTGCAATCACAGCAGGAAGTTACCGAATTGAGGCTCAAGTTTGAGCGATCAGGTGGATGGTTAGTCGCCGATCGATTTGAGCTTTGTGTTTCGATATTGAGTAGGGGTGCATCCAACCAGTTTTTTAAAAAAGGTGTTGTAGGTTGCTTTGGAATTGAACCCGCATTCACCTAGGATATCGACCATTGTTTTAGTTTTTAGTTTTGGGTCTGACAGCATCCGCTTTGCTTCTTCGATTCTGTAAGAGTTCACAAATTCATAAAAATTGGTTTTGAAATGCTGCTTAATAGTCAATGACAGGGCTCTTGGGTGCATTTCCAATTGAGTTGCAAGCTGTTCCAAACTCAAGAAATGATACAGATAAGGTTTATTCTCCGTCATATGAATCTGTATTTTTTTGGTCAGAGCTGGATCAATTTCGAGAATGGAATGATCATTTTGGTTGCCTGGTTTGGTGTCAGCTGCGAAAATCTTTGATCGTGTTAGCCCAAAGAAAATAAGGTAGCTAATCATTGCGAACGTGCCGTAGTTACCCACGAGGCCTAGCAAGTTGAAAAGGGAAAACCCGAGATCGGGTTGAATTAGTGATGCTGATACAACCAATAGAATCCAGACTCTCAAGACTAGAAAGGCAATAACTAGCGCACTGAGCCACGTAAAATCGATGCGCTCAATGCTCGAGTACCGGTCGCGTATTTGAAGTTGAGCTTGACGAATATCAATGAGGCACAGGACTGCAAACGCTACTCTTATGCACTCTCGCAATGCATCGATTGAGCGTTCTGTAGTTATTGTGACTACCAATCGCGATTCTTCCAGTGTTTTGATTTGTTCGGCCACCGTTAAGCTGTGAAACGTAAAAAGGATAAATAGCGCATAGCCTAAAGTCGGTAACAAGTAGTACAAATCTTTGGAGCGTAACTCGAATTCTTTGTAGAGCATCGCTCGGGTATACCAAAGCAAAAGAGGGCCCTCCAACCAGTACGCAATATCGAAGAAACGGAAAAGCCAAGGGGATTCTTCAAGTACGACAAAGCGAAATGCTTCACCAAAGTTGATCAGTATATGAGCCGTTATTGCGATCTGCGCAATGAAAAAGCCAACCAAAAAGAAGTCGCTGATGTGGTGATCGTCCTTGGCAAACATAATCAATAGCACAAACAAAAAACACTGAAACGCTGTGGCGAATAATAGTGTGTCGTGAATATTGAATAGAGGTTCGGACATTAACGTTGTATCGGATTTAGAGTTTTCCAGACTATAAAAAATGCACCGCTTGTACCTTTGAGGTACGTTCTACAACGGTTTCGCACCTCGAGCGGACAGTACAAATTAATCACAAACATAATCTGTACGTCCAAGTTATTGAATATACGGTTAATTAGTCGTCATAGATACTTAGATTTTCTATATTACGCTTGAGAGCAATTGTAAGCGCTTAATTGTTCCCGCTTTTCGTTCGCTTAAGTCAGATATTAATAGGTCTTAATGAACGATACGTGTAAAAGATAAGCGAAAGCTCGTGGGAGAAGTTGCACTACAGCTGACGTTATAACAACTAGCCGCAAGGGATAAGGAAAGATCTTAACCTATGGGGCGATCGTGCGACACGTTAAAGTCAAACGAGATAATAATAATGAGGAGAGTATGAGGAATACCAAAAATCGAACTCAGCAAACCAAAGTTGCTGACGCAGTATCTCAGGCTATCGGATCGACATCTCGATCAACGGTATTGGGGTTAATGATGGGCGGCTCCCTAGTAGCACCTGCTACTGGATTTGCGCAAGACGAAGGGGTGAATGAGCAACAGTCTTCAGCTCAGCTTGAAGAAATTGTCGTAACTGGCATTCGAAGCAGTCTATCCCGTGCCAGTGATATCAAGCGAAATGCCAGTGGTGTGGTCGATGCGATTTCAGCAGAAGATATCGGCGTTTTTCCAGATACGAACTTGGCTGAATCACTTCAACGAATTCCCGGTGTTTCGATTGATCGAGTGCGCGGTGAGGGTAGTCGTGTCACCGTTCGTGGGTTTGGCCCAACATTTAACTTGGTTACTCTAAACGGTCGTCAAATGCCTACTGTCGGTAACCCGGCTGACGCGGGCTTGGATACGCGATCGTTTGACTTTGCAGATATCGCCTCTGAAGGCATTTCTGGCATTGAAGTGTATAAATCAGGAAACGCCGATGTGCCAAGTGGGGGTATTGGGTCGACTATTAATATTAAGACGACTCGTCCTCTCGAGTCGCCCGGATTTAAATCGGTTGTTGCACTCAAGACTGTCCATGATACCTCGACCGAAAAAGGCAGTGATCTAACGCCTGAAGTTTCTGGTATTTTTAGCAACACCTTTAATGATGATACTTTTGGAATTGCCATCTCGGGTTCATACCAAGAGCGTGATAGCGGCGTTAATACAGCGACGGTTGGAGATTACAATCACTTTTTGGGCACCGTAAACAGCGATTGGGGGTCTAATAACGGTGTGCAGCAATGGGGCGGTCTTCCAAATAATGCGAATCAAACTAATCGCCCAGGTGACACCGACATCTATGCTGTACCCCAAAGTATAGGTTATGAGCTCGCAGAATTTAGTCGTGAGCGTCTTAATGGTCAATTGACAATGCAGTGGCAGCCGACTGACGATGTTAGAGCTACTGTTGATTATACTTATTCTGAAGTGGATTTTGAACGCACGTTCAACAACTACTCCGGTTGGTTTAACTTTGGTGAGCAAGTAACTGAATACACCGATGGGCCAATTGCATCGCCTATCCTTTACCAAGAAAATGGCGCTGCGACTGACTTCGCAATGGCTGCTGGTAGAGACGGCATCAAGACTGAAAACAATTCGGTTGGTCTAAACCTAGAGTGGCAAGCTACTGATCGTTTGGGTCTTGAATTTGATTTTCACAGTTCAACCGCCGAAAGTGGCGCGAGTGGTGATAATGGCACCGCATCACAACTAGCCATTGCCAGTTTCACACGTGATGTAACTCGAGGCATATTTGGTGGTTATTTGCCTATTTTGAACCTTGATTTAGCGAGACCGCTAAGTGCAAACGACATGATCGTTACAGGTAGCGTTTTTGATAACAAGAAAACTAAAATGGAAATTGAGCAGACATCTCTGAGCGGAACTTTCGATTTTAGTGACTCAACCGTTATTGATTTTGGCGTGCAGTTGACTGATGTTGACAACCGCTCTCAATTTGCCAATGTTCAGCGAGATACTTGGGGTGGCACAACTCAACCAGGCGATATCGCCGACTTGTTAACACCGGCTTCAGGTGTTGGTGCTTTTGATCAAATATCAAATGGTAATGATCCGCGCTTACAGACGGACTTCTTTACTTTTGATATTGATGCGCTTGCCGAGCGAACAGTAGCCTTAGGCGCCACGCAATCTACTCTTGGTGATTGTGGAAATGGACTGTGCCCAAGCACAGACTTTACAACTGATCGTATTACGGCTGAGGAGACTTCAGCCTTATACGTACAATTCAATCATGATCGCGAAGTCGGCGATATTCCAGTCAACATTAAGTTCGGTTTGCGCTATGAAGAGACAGACGTTTTGTCGCAAGCATTGGTGCCAACGTACAGCGAAGTGGTGATTTCTTGTTTGGATGAAAGTGGAAATCCAGTGCTTGAAGGATGCAATGAGTTCAGTGCTGTGAGAACTGGCGAACAAGCATTTACCAGCCTGAAGGGTGACTACGATCATATCTTGCCAAACCTCGACATCAAGGCCGATCTGACTGATAACTTGGTCGCTCGTTTCTCTTACAGCGAAACTATCACTAGGCCTAATTTTACAGATATTCAGGGCGGCTTAACCATAGATACTTTGATTCGTGTTAGCGGTGGTAATGGAAATCGTGGAAACCCAGCGTTGCTTCCTTTTGAGTCTGAGAACATCGACTTGTCTCTGGAGTACTACTTCGATGATAGCGATTATGCGTCGATTGGCTACTTCACGAAGGATGTGAGTAACTTTATTGGGCGTCAGATTTTCCAAGACGAGGTATTGTTTCCTAATTTGATCCACCCAGCGACTGGTGCGCCGGTAACCTTTGATGTTTCGGCTCCGGTTAATGAACAGGATGCTACGGTTGATGGTTTTGAAGTTGCTCTACAAAAGAATTTTGGTGAAACGGGTTTTGGTGTTTTCGCGAATGCAACATTTGTTGATGCAGATGTGGCTTTCGATAACTTCAGCCTTGAAGAGCAATTTGCCCTAACAGGTTTAAGTGATTCGGCCAACTTGGTAGGATTCTATGAGAACGATAAGTGGCAAGTGAGATTGGCGTATAACTGGCGAGACGATTTCTACAACGGCATAGCGGGCGCGTCATCAGGAACTCCCGGCCCAGTCAATGTTGAAGCGTATGGTCAATGGGATTTTAGTGCTCGTTACAACATCAATGAAAACATGCAAGTTTTTCTTGAAGGCATTAATGTTACTGAAGAGACCTTCCGTCAATACAGTCGCGATCCACTTCAAGTTATTCGAGCCGGGCAAACCGGCGCGAGATACAACTTAGGTTTTCGCTACGAGTTTAACTAATGTGAAAAATACCGCGGTTCATCTTGGGCCGCGGTAATTTATTCGTAAGTTTTGCACTTAAGGTTAGGCGGTTTAAACTACCTAACCTTTTTTATTGTCGGGCGGCTTTAGACTGCGCTTAGACAATCAACCGAATTTTCTGTTTTTCTCTATGTATCGACCTATTAATAAAGTAGTCATAGTGGGTGGCGGTAGCGCGGGCTGGTTGACGGCAGGTGTGCTCGCTGGTCACTTTAAAACTGGTAGTGAAGAAAATAGTGTAGGAAGTTCTCTTGAAATAGAGTTGGTCGAATCACCTGATGTGGCGACTATTGGGGTCGGCGAAGGCACATGGCCCTCGATGCGCAGTACCCTGCAGCAGATGGGTATTTCTGAAACGGATTTTATTCGTGCCTGTGATGTGAGCCTGAAGCAAGGCTCACGGTTTGACAATTGGGTGACTGGTCAAAACGATTACTATTATCACCCCTTTTCATTGCCTGAAAGCTATGGCGAGCAAAACTTAGCCCGTCCATGGCAAAAACTTCGAGACAAAATTAGTTTTGCAGACTTAGTTTCTGCTCAAGGTGCTTTGTGTGATCGTGGCCTGGCGCCCAAGCAAATTACTACCCCAGAGTACGCGTTCCACCAGAATTATGGTTATCACCTAGATGCAGGTAAATTCTCTGACTTCCTTCAAATGCATTGCACCGAAAAGCTCGGTGTAAAGCATACGTTGGGTCATGTTGAAGAGGTTGTAACGAGGCCCGACAACGATATTGCGTCACTAAAACTAGAGCAGGGTAGGGATGTTCACGGGGATTTATTCATCGATTGTACCGGTTTTTCCTCATTACTGATCGGTGAGCATTACCAAGTTCCATTGGTAGACGTTAAACAAACTTTGTTCAATGACACGGCACTGGCGGTACAAGTGCCTTATAAGAACGAATCGGACCCGATTGCGTCACATACTCTGGCGACCGCCAAAAGTGCAGGGTGGGTATGGAATATTGGTCTACCGACCCGCCGAGGTATTGGCTATGTGTATTCGAGTCGATTTATCGATGATATCGATGCTGAAGCCGAGTTACGGGACTATTTAGCTGAATTGGTTGGTAAGAGAGAAGCCGATCAGCTTTCCGTACGAAAAATTGCGATAAACTCTGGTTATCGCCAAGAGTTCTGGCATCGTAATTGCGTCGCAGTGGGTTTGTCCGCCGGATTTGTCGAACCATTGGAGGCTTCGGCATTGGTCTTAGTTGAGTACTCTGCCAAGATGATTGCGCAACACTTGCCACAAAATAGAGATGTCATGGCGTTATCCGCGAAGCGTTTTAACGACAAGTTTACTGGATATTGGAAACAGATTATCGATTTCTTAAAACTGCATTATCTCTTGAACCAACAAAATGATGATGCTTATTGGCAGAGTAATCGAAATATAGATAGTGTTCCAGCAACCCTGCAAGAAGCACTAACCCTGTGGCGACATCAACCACCTTGGTTAGAAGATGCTCCGAAGTTCGATGAATTGTTCTCGTCGGCAAGTTTTCAATATGTGATCTACGGAATGGGGTTTGTAACGAAAGATAGTCACCTCGCTTTACGGCATGAGCAAGCCACGCGCGAAGAAGTTGGTAAGCTGCTCAAAAAGAACAATCAAAAAACCAATAGGCTACTCGCCACGATGCCTAGCAATCGAGAATTACTTAGCAAGATTAGAGAGTTTGGACTACCGAAAGTGTAAATGCTAGCTTGCTATGGTTTGATCCCAGCTGATTATTGAGCACCTAATATATAAACATGACAAAATACGTATTACTAAACGCTGAAGAACACGCAAAAATAAAAATTAGAACTGAACGCTCTATCGAGCTTGGAGACTGTGTTCAGTATGCAATGACATTTCCTTTTGAGTTCCGGAATATTCAAGCCCACTACCCTATCTTTTTTCAAAAAAATCCGAGTAATGGGGAGTTTTTTCCGCTCGCACTTTTTGGGTTTGAGGCTAACGAGAATTTATTCTTGACCGAGGCTGAGGGATGGCGTGCATCTTATGTTCCAGTCATGATCACGCGACAGCCTTTTTTGATCGGATTCCAAGGCGATCAAGACGACCCCGACGTACGAGAGGCAGTAGTGTCTGTGGACATGGACAACCCTCGAGTAAGTGAGAAGGAGGGTGAACCCTTGTTTTTGGAGCATGGGGGAAGCAGTGAATATTTGCAACGGATATCTGGAACGCTGGAACTGATTCACCAAGCAAATGAGCACAGTAAGAAGTTTGTAGATGCACTAATCGAAAATGATTTGCTTGAAACCGTTACGCTGAACATTGAGTTAAATGATGGTAGTGAAAACCAACTCTTGGGCTTTTACACCATCAATGAAACGTCTGTTCAGCAAATGTCGGCTGAGCAACTATTTTCCCTAAACGAGAAAGGGTTTTTGCAGCCTATTTTTATGGTTTTGGCCTCTTACTCTTGTTTGCGCCACATGATCGACGAAAAAAATGCGCGTCGAGAGAGTGAGAGTAATGCGTAATTGTCTATGCCCAATTTAGTCAAGCAATACGACAATTTGAAGCCTGAACAGATCCCTGATGAGGTGTTTAACTCCACTCGCCCTTTACTGTTGAAAGGGCTGTGCGAAGGGTGGCCAGCTGTTCGAGCTGGGGTAGATTCTGCCGAGACATTTTCTGAGTACCTGCTGAGGTTTGATGAAGGACATCCTTTAATAGCCTATGAAGGGCCCCCTGAGATCAAAGGCAGAATTTTCTACAATGAAAATTTTAGTGGTTTTAATTTTTTGCGTACGCGCCAAACCCTTTCGCAAGTAGTCTCTAGCGTATTAAAGGCAAAAACGCTCTCGCGGCCGCCAAGTTATTACGTCGGCTCAACAATGGTGGAACGCTGGTTACCAGGTTTTAGTGATCAAAATAGTCTCGAAATGGGTGGCCGAGAAAATCTAATGAGTCTTTGGTTTGGTAACCAGAGCAAAATAGCAGCCCATTATGACTTCCCTAGCAATATAGCGATTTGTATAGCGGGGCACCGAAAGATCACGTTGTTTGCCCCTGAACAAGGAAAAAATCTTTATGTGGGCCCGTTGGAATTCACGCCTTCTGGCCAACCAATTAGTTTGGTCGATAGTTGCAATCCAGATCTAGATCAGTTTCCCAAATACGAAAAAGCGATGTCCGATTCTTTCATTGTTGAGCTGGAACCTGGCGATGCAGTTATGATTCCTAGCATGTGGGGGCATCACGTTGAAAGTACGGCTCCTGTGAATGCATTGGTAAATTACTGGTGGCGGTCTACTCCAGCTTATTTGGGGTCACCACTTAATACTTTGCAACACGCAGTAATGAGTTTGAAAACTCTGCCAAAGGAGCAACGAGAAGTGTGGAGATCAATTTTCGATCAGTATGTATTTAGCGATGATCAAGAGTTTATTGATCATATTCCAGATCATGCTAGAGGGATACTTGGTGGAGTCGATGAGCAATCAGCAAAGTTGATCAAGGCTCAGTTGATCAAATTTCTAAAACCGTAACAACTTAAGTGTATCGTTTACTCGAGGTAAATCGTGAATAAAAATAAAATTCATAAGGTGGTGATCGCTGGTGGCGGAACCGCAGGCTGGATGGCGGCGGCATCGCTTGCCAAGTTGCTTGGAAAAACATTGGATGTAACGCTTATTGAGTCGGATGAAATACCAACAGTTGGGGTGGGCGAGGCTACTATTCCAACTTTATTGACTTTACATGAATTGCTCGGAATTAATGAACGAGAATTTATGTCTGAAGTAAACGGAACCTTCAAACTGGGTATATCATTTGAAAACTGGCGCAACCTAAATGAAGACTATATTCATTCGTTTGGTTTCACTGGTAAGGATTGTTGGGCTGCGGGGTTTCAGCATTTTTGGCTCAAAGGCCATAAGATGGGCGTTGCTAAAGAGTTCGGTGATTACTGCGGTGAACTTATTGCGGCAAAGCAAAATAAGTTTGCAATAACACCAAAACACGGGCTCAACTACGCCTACCATTTCGACGCTGGTGCTTACGCTATGTTTCTACGCCGATTGGCTGAGAAGCATGGAGCAAAGCGCGTCGAGGGCAAGATTGTTAACGTTGCTCAGAATAATGAATCGGGGTTCATTGAAAAGTTGACCTTAGCCTCGGGTAAAGAGGTTGAGGGAGATCTCTTTATCGACTGCAGCGGGTTTAGAGGCCTGTTAATTGAGCAAACACTACATGCTGGCTATGATGACTGGTCGCACTGGTTGCCAATGAATAGCGCCGTTGCGATGCAAACCGAAAACACCCAAGAGCCTATTCCATATACCCGTTCAATTGCTCGCGATGCTGGTTGGCAATGGAGAATTCCGCTGCAATCTCGAACTGGTAATGGGTTGGTTTTCTGTGATCGTTATATAAGTGACGATGAGGCTATTCAAACCTTGGTAAGCAATGTTGAAGGTAAGCCTGTAACAGAACCACGCGTGCTCAAGTTCAAAACGGGCATGCGCAGAAAGCACTGGACCAAAAATTGTATCGCAATGGGTTTGTCAAGTGGGTTTATTGAGCCATTAGAGTCGACGAGCATTCACTTGATTCAAAGGAGTATTACGCGCTTGATGCAAATGTTTCCGTACGACGGAATTCGCGAACCTGATGTCAATGAGTTTAATTCTCAGATGGAGTTCGAGATTTTGAATATTAGGGACTTCATCGTATTGCACTATCATGTGACTAATCGAAACGACACGCCATTTTGGCGCTTCTGCAAATCTATGAGTATCCCCGATTCGCTCAAGCATCGAATTGAACTATTTAAGCAAACGGGGCGGGTATTTCAGGTGCCGACAGAGTTGTTTGGAGAAAACTCATGGACACAAGTGATGCTTGGGCAAGGATTGATGCCGGAACAATATCATCCGATTGTAAATATGATGAGTGATGACGAGCTCAAATCGTTTCTCGCTGGAATCGATCAAAGTGTACAAAATTTGGTGGGTCAGCTACCTAGCCATAACGACTTTATCAATCACTACTGCAAAGCTCAAAAGACCGCCGTGTAGAACATGGGCCAGGTGTAAGCTTACCAAAGCTAATTATTCAAACTGTTTTTCAAGTACTGGAATACTCTTTGTCTTTGCTCTGGAGTAAGTGAAGTGACCACATCTTTGAGTTCGGTTGGTAGATGGTCGGCTGGGTCGCCTTTGGTCTTAAACACTAAGTACTCGAAAAAGTGGTGCCAAGATTGGCGTTTATCGGCGCTGAGCTTGGCAATGCTGAGCATGCTGTGCATCATGCTTTGGTTTGGCGAGAGGAGAGCGTCGCTGGTATTACTCCACCAATAGTTAATCAAAACATTAAAGTCATTCAATGACTCTACAGCGTGCCACCAGGGGCTTGGAATATAAATCGCGTCGCCAGGTTCTAACATAGCGTTTTGCGCCGATTTCAGGGCCTCCTCAAAACGAGGATACCTCTCCAAGTCGGGATTATTTATGTCGACAAGACTGATTGGAACTCCACCTGGAGCATCCAAGCTTGGTCCGATGTACAAATTGGAGATTTGCTCTGGAGGGAAAAGTGTAAAGCTTCGCTTGCCCGCGACAACGCAGGCGATATTGTCTGAAACATCGTAGTGTGGGGCAACGATGACTTGATTACCCATCCACAGGGTTGGCTCAATAGATGGTGACAATATCGGTAATCTTTGGTCGTCTCGAAACGCGGGGAGCACTTCTCGAACAGGCGCAGCTTGTATTGCTAAAGCATGAGACTCTTCACGACCAGCAAGTTTTAAAAGCTGCTCTATCACTTTGCTGATTGTCGTATGACTTCTTTGGAAATTTACGCCTTGCAGATCGTCACGATAAAAGAAACGCCCCTTGATTTCCGGTTGCCCCACAACTGTATAGGCAGGCTTTCCAGAGTCCATATCACAAAGCATTGATGGGACCGATTCACTATCCGCTTGAACAATTGGCCAATGCTTTACCAAGCCTTTTAGGACAGCAGGTTGGTTTCGTGGGATTATTTCGTTTTCAAATTGTTCTTTGCTTACGCTATGCCATTGTTCTATGGGTGATAATTTTTCAGGCATGGAAATGTGATAGTTCTAGATAAATTTGTTGGAAGAAGGAATGGACCAGGCAGGAGATGACGCCCTCCTTTTAATCTAGCCTAATTATGCGTTAAATGAGTATAAGTTAACGAAAACTCCATAACTTGGTCGATCTCAGTAAAGGGTCGATTCTATGGTACTCATCTGTCTACCAAGGGTTAATCATCGATAAAAACTAAAGCCTTTAATATGCTTATACCAAATCTATTTCAGACTATGCGAAACCGCGTAATTGTTGCATCAAGCAAGCTCACCTTTTCTTTTGCTTGGGCCTGCTTGGCCATGTTGGGTTTTCAGTTAATCGATTTGTTTCCGCAGGCCCGTGCGAGTACGGAAGGCGTTACCGCTCCAGTCAGTGTCATGGTGAAAGCGATTAATATCGGAGGAGCATTGCACCAGGACATCAATGGCATTTTATATCAAGGTGACACTATTTTAACCTCTACTCCACGTGGTGAAATTAGCACTATAAAGGGCGCCCAGGACCCTACGATCTACAGGACATATCGACGTGGCGATATTGAATTTAGTCTTGAAGTTGAGAATGGTGTGTACAACATAATCTTCATGTTTGCCGAACCTGACGAGGTAGAGATAGGATCAAGAGTGTTCAATATTTGGGCAGAGCAGCGTAAAGTTGTCGCTGACTTGGACGTATGTTTAGCTCGAGATGCTAATCCACGTTCAGCCCTTGATCGAGCTATTGCTAATGTTAAAGTCAAAGACGGTACTCTAGATATTAAGTTGGAGGCGATTAAAGGAGACCCCATTCTGAGCGGTATTATTGTGCAGAGGAATGTAGTTCGTTCTGAGGAATGGCAATTGATATGGCAAGACGATTTTGCGCAAGGGGAAACGTTAGATTTAGATAAGTGGTCTTACGATCTTTGGCCTGCAAAAAAAGTTAATGATGAAGATCAGATGTATACGGATCAGCCCAAAAACATTCGATTACAAGATAGCAAATTGATAATTGAAGCACACAAAGAAGAACACGGAGATGCGGAGTACTCGTCAGCGCGCATTCATACTAAGGGCAAGGGAGATTGGCTTTATGGTCGTGTTGAAGTTCGCGCAAAACTACCGGCCGGACAAGGCACATGGCCGGCTATTTGGATGTTACCTTCCGACCCCTTTAAGTATGCGACCAAATGTACTTCTGGAACTGATTGGCAAGGCAACGCAGAGTGCGATGCTTGGCCGAATTCAGGTGAGATAGACATCATGGAGCATGTTGGGTATGACATGAATCGAGTCCACGGAACAGTTCACACCAAAGCGTTTTATTGGGTAAATGGCGAGCAACGTAAGGCCAGTATCGAGGGTGTTGATGTAAGCAAAGATTTCCACGTGTATAGCCTTGAGTGGGGCCCGAATAAGATAGACATGTTTATGGACGACGTTCGCTACTTCAGCTACGTGCGTCAGTCGGACAATTGGCAGGAGTGGCCATTCGACCACCCATATCATTTGATTCTTAACGTCGCAGTCGGTGGCGCTTGGGGGCGAGCAGGAGGCCCAGTCGATGAGACTGCATTTCCGGCTCGCATGGAAGTTGACTACGTTAGAGTTTACTCACTCAAACAGTAGTTTGTTCGTAAGGTCGTTTACTCGTTCAATGGCTTAACTTTTAAGCCTTTACATGAAAAATACTAACAATAAAAACAACTCATATGTCAGACGCTCAGCCTCATAAAATATCTATTCTTCGTATTGCCTCGATCGCCGCGTTAGGAGGGTTTCTTTTCGGATTTGACACTGGCGTTATCGGGGGTGCTCAACTCTTTTTTACAGAATACTTTGCATTAAACCCGGCGCAACAAGGCTGGGCTGTAGGAAGCGCCTTGTATGGATGTTTAGTCGGTGCATTGCTAGCAGGCTACTTAACTAAAGCGATCAGTCGAAAATATACGCTTATTTTCTCAGCTATTTTGTTCATCGTTTCTGCTTGGGGGTCAGGGGTTTCTAGTACCTTAAGTGAACTTGTGATCTATCGAATTATCGGCGGCATCGGTATTGGCTTCGCCTCTATGGCTGCCCCAATGTACATTGCCGAGATATCACCTGCAGCACAACGTGGAAAGATGGTTTCACTGTATCAGCTGGCGATCGTATTCGGTTTTTTCGCTGTATTTCTGGTTACTTACTTTATTGGCGGCGGCAATAGTCATGGGCTCAGTGAAGAACAGATTGTAGGCAACCACGCTTACAATTTGACGGATGGCTGGCGCGTTATGTTTTGGTCGGAGTTGTTGCCAGCTGGCTTGTTTTTAGTTCTCTTATTGTTTGTGCCCCATAGTCCAAGGTGGTTAATGATCAAGGGGCGTGAGGACGAAGCGAGGCATGTGTTAATGCGCATCTACGCCGATAAACCCAACGAGGCTGCGCGTAGCCTTTCTGAAATCAAATTGTCATTGCGAGAGGTTCAGGTTACCAATGTGAGGGTGTTGCTGCTTGGTACGCTCGGTTTTGCGACACTATTAGGTATTACCTTGTCTGTCCTTCAACAAATTACTGGTATCAATGCCATTCTCTATTACGGTGCCGAAATTTTCAGCAATGCTTTAGGGTATGGCCCACAGGATGCACTTAAGCAGCAGGTTATGCTTGGCGCGGTAAATCTAGTGTTTACATTTGTCGCGATATTTTCTGTAGACAAAATCGGACGAAAACCGCTGTATCTGATCGGTACTGTTGGTATGTTTTTCGGCCTGAGTGTTTTGGCTGTAACCATCTATACCCAAACAATGGGGCTAGTCTCACTCTTGGCGATCTTTATTTTTATAGGTTCGTTTGCTATGTCAATGGGACCTGTGACGTGGGTTATTTTGTCCGAAATGTTCCCAAACCGAGCTCGTAGTCTGGCTCTCTCGATAGCGGTAGGGGCTCAGTGGTTATTTAACGGAATTGTGGCTAGTAGTTTCCCCATTGTTAATCGGAGCGATTTTAATAACCAAGTATTCAATGGTGCGTTGCCCTATCTAATCTTCGCTTTTTTCTGTGTCGTTGCATTTTTATTGATCTGGCGTTATTTGCCGGAAACTAAAGGCAAAACTTTGGAAGAAATTGAGAAAATTTGGTAACCCTTTCACTACATCTAGCTATACATTTGATAATTTTGTCGCCGACTAAAATCAGCACAACGTTGAAGTCGGCGAGATCCGTGTTTTATCCTCAGGGAGTCTGCGTAGCAGACACAAGCCCAGTTTTCTAATTCGGTACAGCCACGTTTGAGGAGTGTGGCGCAAAGTTCTTCCAAGTCTTGGATTTTAAGCTAAAGCTAACTGCCTAGCTTTTAACGCCGACAAAAAAGCCATTCTGCACCGGCATCAGCTCATAGTTCGGTTGCCCCAGCTGTGATGCAGCGTTAATCGGCCAGTAGGGTTCTCGTAGGCTGTGGCGAGCTACTAATGCAACATCGGCAGTACCTGACGCAATGATCTGTTCTGCGAACTCTGCGTCGTTGATTTCTCCAACAGCCATGGTTTGGATGTCGGCTTCAGAGCGAATTCTTCCGGCTAAGCCTACTTGCTCTTTGGTGCGATCGCCCATAGAACTTCTGGCGGCGGGCGTTGCGCCACCGCTGGAGCAGTCTATAAAGTCGACGCCGCGCTCTTTAAGCCATAGCGCCATTTGAATATTGTCTTCACAGACCAAGCCGCCCTCGACCCAATCCTCGACTGATAGGCGCACCGCCAATACTTTATTTTCGGGCCATACCTCGCGCACCGCTTCGACCGTTTCTAACATCATGCGCGCTCTGTTTCTGAGTTCCCCGCCGTATTCGTCGGTCCGTTGATTAACCAGCGGTGAGTAAAAGCTGTGGAGTAAATAACCGTGTGCGCCGTGAATTTCCAGCAGGTCAAAGTTGGCTTCTAGTGCACGTTGTGCGCTTGCAACGAACGCGGCCTGAATGTCCTTTATTTCTTTAACGGTTAAGGCTCTAGGGGCTTTGTTTAAGCGCGTGCCGTCTTGATCGAAAGCTTGGTCACTGGGCCCAACAATCGGCCAGCCGCCTTGATCTTCACTCAGGTGCGCGCCGCCGTCCCACGGTCGGGCAGCAGAGGCTTTACGTCCGGCATGACCAATCTGAATACCAGCCACACTGCCATGCTGCTGCATGAATGAAGTGATGCGTTGTAAGGGCTCGATTTGTCCGTCTTCCCACAGTCCCGCACAGCCTGGTGTGATCCTGCCCTCTGGCAGCACGGCGGTAGCCTCGGCGATAATCAAGCCAGCTCCGCCAACTGCGCGCGAGCCAAGTTGAACCATATGCCAATCGTTAGCGTAACCATCAACTGACGAGTATTGGCACATGGGCGAGATGCCAATTCGGTTTCTAAACTCAACGTCTTTAACTTTTAAGGGGCTAAAAAGCGCGGGTTGTTGGCTTGATGACATAGGCTTAATCCTCTATCGGGGTTAAGCCCTCAGCATATTGAAGGGCTTTTTCCATGTAATGGTCTGCGCCCATTTGCAGCATTTTGGTTACGCCCTCACCAATTTCCTTAACTGGTTTAGCAGGCGAGCCGAGCGCCATATAGCCGTCGGGGATTTCAGTTTTCTCCGTCACCAATGCGCCAGCACCAATAATGCAGTTCTCGCCAATTTTGGCACCATTTAATACAACCGCATTCATGCCGATCAAGGAATTGTTGCCAATGGTGCAGCCATGCAGCATAACCTTGTGGCCAATGGTAACGTTTGTGCCTATCTCCAAAGGGAAGCCCTCGTCGACGTGCAGTACTGATCCATCTTGTACGTTAGAGCCTTCACCGATGGTAATCTTAGCGTTGTCGGCACGCAGTACGCAGTTAAACCAAACGCTGGATTTGTCGTGCATGTCTACATCGCCGATCACGTCTGCGCTGGGTGCGATGTAGCATTCTTTGCCCACTTTGGGTTGTTTGTCGCCAAGAGCGTATTTCATATTAATATCCTGATACGAGGTTAATCATAATGCCTGCCGCCACGGCGGAGCCGATTACGCCCGCTACATTAGGGCCCATGGCGTGCATTAAGAGGTAATTTTGAGGGTTGTATTCTAAGCCAACCTTGTTAGCAACACGTGCTGCCATGGGTACCGCCGATACACCTGCGGCACCGATTAGCGGGTTTACCTGATCTTTAGATAGGCGATTCATCAGCTTAGCCATCAATACGCCTGAAGCCGTACCAATACAGAAAGCCACTGCGCCCAGCCCTAAGATGCCCAGAGTTTCGGCATTTAAAAACTTATCGGCACTCATTTTGGAACCTACGCCAAGACCGAGAAAAATTGTAACCGTATTAATTAGTGCGTTCTGAGTGGTGTCACTTAAACGATTCACCACGCCTGATTCGCGCATTAAGTTGCCTAAGCAAAACATGCCCAAGAGAGGTGCTGCATCGGGAAGAAGTAGCGCAACTAGAATCAATAAGGTGATTGGGAATACGATTTTTTCAGCTTGCGAAACGGCTCGTAATTGCACCATTTCAATGCGGCGTTCGGACTCAGTAGTTAGGGCGCGCATGATGGGCGGTTGAATAATCGGCACTAATGCCATGTACGAATACGCGGCTACCGCAATAGGGCCGAGTAGGTCGGGCGATAGCTTGCTGGTCACAAAGATGGCAGTCGGGCCGTCAGCTCCTCCAATAATGCCAATTGACGCGGCATCTCGAATACTAAAATCGAGCAAGCCGAAGTGACCCAAGGCAACCGCACCAAGAACCGTGGTGAAGATACCAATTTGCGCTGCCGCACCCAATAACAAGGTTTTGGGGTTGGCGAGTAGTGGGCCGAAATCAGTCATGGCGCCTACGCCCATAAAAATAACGAGCGGGAATAAGCCGGTCTCGATTCCAACGCTGTAAATGTAGTATAGCAAGCCACCGGGTGATTCGAGGTTACCTAAGGCGTCATAAATCGGTACAGCGTCGAAGCCAGCCCCCGGTATGTTCGCTAAGATTGTGCCAAAGCCGATGGGCAGCAACAGTAGAGGCTCAAAGCCCTTACGGATTGCCAGAAACAGCAAGCCCAAACCAACCGCCATCATCAAGGCTTGCGAGAATTCTAATTGGGCGAGGCCAGAACTAAGCCAGAGGGTATTTAGATTATCCATAGACTTTGCTTCGCTTAGAGTTCTTGAATTTCGATGAGCGTATCACCAACCGTGACACTGTCGCCTGGTTTTACCGCGATTGACGCAACTCGGCCAGCGCTCGCCGCACTGATATTAGTTTCCATTTTCATAGCCTCCAATACCAGCAGGGTATCGCCTACCTTAACGCTATCGCCTACACGTACTGGCGTGGCGATCACATTGCCCGCTAAAGGTGCTTTGACTGGCGTTGTGGCACCTGTAGGTGCCGGTTGGGCTGTCGTTGCTTCGTGTGATGATTGAGGTGATGCCTGCGGCACGCCTGCATGCTGCAATGATGTGATGTCGCCGCCTGGTGAGACTTCTACAACATATTCAATGCCATTAACTTTGACCGTATAAACATCGTCTTCTGCGTCTTCGCTTGCAAGAGGTGCGGGTTCAAAGGCGTCTGGGTTTTCGCGATTCTGAAGAAAATTAAGACCGACTTGCGGAAAGAGTGCGTAGCATAAAACATCACCGATCAGCTCCTCGCCTGCCTTAACGTTGAGCGAGTGCTCTTTAGCGAGGCCTTTGAATTCGCTGGTGAGCTTGTCCATCTCGGATTCGATTAAATCCGCTGGACGACAGCTTATGGCGCTTTCGTCGGCATCCAG
>CAZOIG010000010.1:0-7807 GCA_964579235.1 uncultured Gammaproteobacteria bacterium | reverse complement strand
GCCAGTTGTTTTAGCTTGATAGCAGTTGACATGCCAGCTGGCCCGCCGCCGACGATCACAACGTCGTACTCCATGCTTTCTCGTTGAATCGCTTCGCTCATAATGGACTCCAAGTTTGTTTGCCTAGGGTTGATTGTAAGTAATTATCCGTAAAATTAGGTGTGCTAGCTGGACGCTAACTCTTTGAATTTTCTGGCTATTCGTTCGCGGGCTTGAACAATGTGTCTCCGCACAGTCACTTCAGCCAATACTGCATCTCGCTGTTCAATCGCGTAGGCGATTTGACGATGTACGATCAATGCATTGCTCGAGCTCTGATTTACAAAAGTGGTTTGATATCTAAACATTTTGATCAAGTTGTATAGCTCAAGTAATAATGCTCGCTCGATGACTTTGTTGCCACTGCCTTTAATTAATGTCTCATGAAAGGCGTAATCCGTTTCAGCGGGAAAAAAGCCAGCAGAGGTTTCTTTCATTTGGCGGGTAGCCGTATCGTTTAAGCGATGCAGCTCGTCAATTTCCCGCGATGACATATTTTGTGCAGCTAGGGCCGCGGCTTTGCTTTCTAGCGCTTCGCGCGCTTCGTATATTTGCAATACAGTGTCTTCGCGGAGCACCACAACACGTGAGCCTTGCTGCGGTACGCTATGCGCCAAATTCATCCCTTCGAGGTTGCGCAACGCCTCTCGCAGCGGGCCTCGGCTTACGTCTAGTTCTTTTGCGAGCTTGGTTTCGCTCAACTTACTGCCTTGTACGATTTCACCTGTAATGATCGCGTCTCGCAGAGTGATCGTTAGCTCACCGCTTAGCGTTCCGCCGGCCGTAACGTTAAGCCGATGGTTCACTGTTTCATGGGGCGATGATTTAGGCAATGCTGAGCTCATTAGAGAATAGGGTTGGCGCTGTCGTCGTCAGAGTTTGAATGGTCTAGTTGTGTGCAAAGTTGCGTCGAGGCCAGATTAAAGCCCTTAAGCACTCTAAATGTCAACATTTTGATCGATATTTATCGATTTAAGCAAAATAATGACGAATTATGAGAGTGATTGTCGACATAAGTTGCGTCAATTAACTAAATCACCTAAACTCGGCGCTCGCTTTTAGAGTGGCACTATTTGATCAGTGCCCTGCATAAGGCGAATGTCGATTTTCTGTGGCGGCAAGCTATTGTTACTCAGTTCTTGCCAGTCTGCGTTGGAGCCTTTGCAACAATGCTTGTACTCGCCACCAGTTTGCTAGCCCGTAATGTGGTCGAGCAATTATTAATACACAATAAACAGGAGCCTTTCATGAAAGTCTTAGTTCCAGTAAAGCGCGTAGTTGATGCTTATGTAAGCATTCGCGTTAAAAGCGATGGTTCAGGCGTTGATACTGACAACGTTAAGATGTCGCTTAATCCATTCTGCGAGATCGCTATTGAAGAAGCCATGCGCTTGAAAGAGGCAGGTACCGCTTCTGAAGTGGTATTGGTGAGCGTGGGTAGCGCTGACATTGAAACGGTTATGCGTTCAGGTTTGGCCATGGGTGCCGACCGTGCAATCCGAGTAGACGCGGCCGACGATCTTGAGCCGCTAGCGATCGCAAAAATACTTAAGCACGTTGTTGAGCAAGAAGAGCCAGGCTTGGTTATCACAGGTAAACAGTCGATTGACGGTGATAACAATCAAACTGGGCAAATGCTTTCAGCCTTGTTGGGCTGGCCTCAAGCGACTTTTGCTTCAGAGTTGAAGCTCGATGGTGATAACACTCAAGTAACTCGTGAAATCGATGGCGGTCTAGAAACCATTGGCATTTCACTTCCAGCTGTTGTCACAACAGACTTGCGTCTCAACGAGCCTCGTTATCCGACTCTACCTAACATCATGAAAGCTAAGAAAAAGCCTTTAGATGTTATCGCGGTCGCGGACACAGGTGTTGATCCAGCTCGTCGTACGACAGTCACTAATGTTAGCCCACCGCCAGAGCGTGCTGCGGGCATCATGGTTGAATCTGTGAGCGAGTTGATCGAGAAACTTAAAAACGAAGCCAAAGTCATTTAGTGAGGTAAATCATGAGTACTTTAGTAATAGCACAACACGATAATGCCGCACTCAATAGTGCGACTTTGAATTCAGTAACCGCGGCAACTCAAATTGGCGGTGACGTTCATGTATTGGTCGCGGGCAGCGGCGCAGAAGCCGTAGCTCAAGAAGCTGCAAAGATCTCTGGTGTGGCGAAAGTGCTGCACGCCGACGCCGACCACTACAAAGATGCTGTCTCTGTAGAGTTGTCAGACCTCGTTGTTTCTTTGGCAGGTGATTACAGCCATATTTTGGTTGCAGCAACTACCTCAGGTAAGGACCTTTTGCCACGCGTAGGTGCCTTATTAGACGTAGCGCAAATTTCTGACATCATCGCGGTTGAATCAGCGGATACTTTCAAGCGTCCGATTTACGCAGGCAATGCAATTGCCACCGTTCAGAGCAGTGACGCAATTAAGCTATTGACGGTACGTCCGACTGGCTTTGATGCGGCAGGCACAGATGGGTCAGCGGAAGTTGTTAGCGTAGAGGCCACGGCGGCGGTAGCGAACACGTCGGTGGTGGGTCGCGAGTTGACTGTTTCTGAGCGTCCTGAATTAGCCTCAGCCGAAATCGTCGTATCGGGCGGTCGCGGTGTTGGTAGTTCGGAAAACTTTAAAATCATTGAAAGCTTAGCTGATAAGCTCGGCGCGGCTGTAGGCGCGTCTCGCGCAGCGGTGGATGCAGGTTACGTACCAAACGACTATCAGGTTGGTCAGACTGGTAAGGTTGTTGCGCCGGCTTTGTATGTGGCGGTTGGTATTTCCGGTGCAATCCAGCATTTGGCGGGTATGAAAGACAGTAAAGTTATTGTTGCAATCAACAAGGATGAGGAAGCTCCGATCTTCCAAGTTGCAGACTATGGTCTGGTTGCAGACTTGTTTGAAGCGGTACCAGAGATGGTGTCTTCGCTTTAAGCTCGGCGATTTAAACTTTACGCCAAAAGCCCCAAGGTGTATGCCTTGGGGCTTTTTTTTGTTGGCTTTGCCCGCTTTGCTTGAATGTGCTTAAGCTCTAGACAAAATCAATCAGGCTAATCATGAAGCGTTCTTAGATGAATATTACTTCACTCACAAAATGCGTATAATCGCGCCCAACTGAGTGGCGATACGGCGATTGGTCTTATCAAAATTAGAGCCACTTCGATTTTTCGAAAATATTTAACTAGAGGGTACTGTAATGGGACGTCAAGTTAGTCAGCAACACTTAGACAGTTGGAACCACCGTCAAGCCATCGCGGAAAAAATGATTCCGTTGTTGGGTTCACTGTATCGCGGCCCCAGTGTGGTTGTTCGCGTGTTTGGTCAGAAGATTATGAATGCTTCGACCATCTCAATCATCAAAGCACACCAACACGGTGAACTCGTCGTGGGCGCTGCTTTGGATATGGACGAGAGCTTCAAAATGCTCGAGTTGTTGGAAAAAATGAACCTAAAGCAGTGCCGTTTAGATTTAGGCAAGTTATGCCATGAGTATCTAACCGAGCATGCGGATAAAACGGCACAGGAATACTTGGATATCCGTTTGTCAGAACTACTCAAAGGTAGCGCGGCAGGGTCGGATGATTCGCACGATGTGGTTCTTTATGGTTTTGGCCGTATTGGTCGTATCTTGGCACGACTCCTCATTGATCGCACGGGCACGGGCGCCAAACTGCGCCTGCGCGGCGTAGTGGTTCGCTCTAAAGGCGACGTAGAGCAAGACCTAATGAAGCGTGCAGAGTTGCTGCGTCGCGATTCTATTCATGGCGAGTTTGATGGCGACATTACGGTAGACGTAGAGCGTCGCGCGATTCTGGCTAATGGTAACTTCATTCAGTTTATCTATGCGGATTCACCAGCGAGCATTGACTACACTGACTACGACATTAAAGACGCGCTTGTGGTCGACAACACTGGCATTTGGAAAGACGAAGCCGGTCTTGGCCAGCACACCAGTTGTAATGGCGTTTCAAAAGTGTTGTTAACCGCCCCCGCAAAAGGCGAATCCATTAAGAATATTGTCTACGGCATTAACGATGACCTGATTGAAGCCAGCGACACTATTCTGTGCGCTGCATCATGTACCACCAATGCGATTGTTCCACCGTTACAGGTAGTGCATGAGAAATACGGCATCGTGAGCGGTCATGTAGAAACGATTCACTCCTATACCAATGATCAAAATCTGATCGACAATTATCACAAAGCCGAGCGACGCGGACGCAGTGCGCCGCTCAATATGGTGATCACCTCAACTGGTGCAGCGAAAGCGGTCGCTAAGGTCTTACCCGAGTTAAAAGGCGTTCTGACTGGCAATGCAATTCGCGTGCCTACCCCGAACGTCTCGATGGCGGTTATGAACCTGAATTTGGAAAAAGAGGTGACGGCTGAAGAGCTTAACGAGACTTTCCGAGCGATTTCCTACCACTCGCCTTTACAAGAGCAAATTGGGTTTACCTATTCAACCGAAGTGGTCTCGTCTGACTTAGTCGGTTCCACTCATGCCGGTGTGGTTGATGGTGGTGCAACTATTGCCGATGGTTCACGTGTTGTACTGTACGTTTGGTACGACAACGAAGCTGGCTACAGTAACCAGGTTGTTCGCATGATGCAGAAAGTGGTTGGCTTATCGATGGAATCACTCGAAGCCTAAGTATGCGAACCAGCATGCTTAATCTGCGCGGGCTCAACACTCGCGTGACCGAATGGGGCGACAGCAGCAATCCAATTCTGTTGTTGCTTCATGGCTGGATGGACTGCGGCGGCAGCTTTCAGTTTGTCGCCCCGGCATTAGCCGAGCGTTTTCATGTCATTGCCCCTGATCTGCGTGGTTTTGGTGATACCGACCACGCACAAGGCTATTGGTTTCCTGATTACCTGGCTGACGTTGAGGCGTTGTTAAACGTTTACTCTCCAAACCAGGCGGTTTACGTGGCAGGGCATAGTATGGGCGGGAATATCGCACTATTGTATGCAGGCATAAGCCCACACCGTGTTAAGCGAGTGATTAGCCTTGAGTCGGCTGGATTGCTGCCAACAGAACCGAGTGAAGCGCCGACTAAATATCGTAAGTGGATGATGGAAGTATTGAGTGATCAGCCGCCACGCGTCTATCCCTCGCGGCAAGCCTTGCTTATGTCGATGCACAAAGTAAACCCGCAACTCGCTCCCGAGATGATCGAAACTTTAGCTGACCTTTGGGCCGAACCGGTACCTCAAGAAGAATCAGAGGTAAGCAATAAGTGGGCTGAACCCAGTGCGAGAGCGTATCGCTTAAAGCATGATCATGCGCATCGATACACCAACCCATACCGCTATAATTTTGATGATATTTTGGCGATTTGGAGCGAGATCAGCGCGTCTACTGGTTTGGTGATGGCAACACAATCGCCTATGTATGAGCGCTTTGTGCAGGCCGATCGTCTGACCACAGTGAAGGAAGCCTTATCGATTAAAGATGAGCACTACTACGTGATCGAGGGCGCGGGTCATATGATTCATTTAGAGCGGCCCGAAGAAACCACCGAGATCCTCCTCAACTTCTTCGGCTAGCTCGGTTTGCCAGCGCGCCATTAGTCTTAAAGGCAGTCTTAAAGGCGTTGTAATTCGGCGAGCTCCGCTTGAATATCGTCGGCGCGAGCATTCAGCCTGGCTCGCTCATAACTCGAGTCAGTGAGCTCTAGAGCGAGTCCAATCTGTCTCAGCGCAAACGAGTAGTTGCCCTGCAAGTAGTGATATTCAGCTCTCGATTGATACGAGCGCACTGTGTCGCCTGTTTCGTAATAGGCGCGCGATAACAGAATGTGCAGATAAGGCTCAGACTTTTCGTTGGCGATGGCTGAGCGGATTATTGGAATCGACTCAGCATTGCGATCGGTCAGGACTAATGCGTTGGCGTAGTAAATGTCGATTAGGTGGTTACCCAAGGCTCGCTGCTGATTAAACAGGGTTTCCAACAAGGCTAAACCACGTTCAATATTCTGTGCTTCGAGTTCGTTGTTAGCATTGGCTAACGCAATCGAAACATCGTCAGGAAAGTCGCGCATCAAGGTTTTAAACTCGCGCCGCGCATTTTCAAATTCATTGTTTTGGGTCAGGCTCAAAGCCAAGCCATATCGATTTGCTTTAGAGTTATCGCCCAGCTTAATTTGATTTCTGAACTGATCTCGAACCAAAGAGGGCTTCTCTGCGTAATTGGCAATCGCTTTGGCTTGCATCATCTTGAAGCGGTCTTCATCGCGCGGGCCTACCTCAGGATAGAGCTTGACACGTTCGGCGGTTTCAGTGATTCGATTAATCGTAAGTGGGTGAGAGCGTAAAAATTCAGGCGCGTTTGATGAGTTGATGCGGCTCTCATCTAGCAAGCGCTTAAAGAAAACGGGCATGTCAGCCACATTAAAGCCCGCTTTGCTCAATAGTCGCATGCCTAACGAGTCGGCTTCTGATTCGTAAGATCGGCTGTATCGCAACTGCCGATCGGCAATCGAGGCTTGTGCTACGCCAAATGCCGCCTGCGCGCCCTCTCCACTGCCTATAGCGGCAGCGGCTAATAAAGCACCAAGCGCGATGATCGAGTCGAAACGCGACCCTTCTAGCTTTCGCGCAATATGCTGTTGTGTAACGTGCGCTATTTCGTGAGCGACCACCGAGGCGAGCTCGCTCTCGGATTCGGCTTTGGTAAGGATCGCACTATGAATTGCGATGTGACCGCCAGGCACGGCGAAGGCGTTAATCACATCGTTATCGATCATGTAAAAGTGGTAGTCCTGGTCTGCATCAGTACTGTGCTGCAACAGTGAATCGCCTAATCCGTTAATGTATTGAAGCAGCTCTGGGTCGTAAATGTACTCAGTTTGATAGCGTGATTGACGAATAAATGCCGCTCCCAGGCGTTTGGCATCCGCATCACTCAAGTAATTCGCCGCGGTAGAGCCAAGATCTGGCAGTTGGTCGAAATGATCCCCGCTGGCGTAACTTGAGTTTGCGCTGAGCACCAGCCAACACGCCAGCACCGTAGAGAGCACGCGAGTTTTTGGTTTACTGCGGTTAGAGTCTGGATTTCTCCCGACTTTGTATGAAAATTGTTCGATCATGTTTTAACTTCTAATGCTTTGGCTTTGTTATGCTTTGCCCTTCAGCTAATGTGCTCTTTACGAGCTGACTTATCGACAAACGCCGCGCACAACTTGATATAATTCAAAGATTGATTTTAGTGTACCGCATCGCTTGCGGCAAAAAAGTTAAAGTAATGATAGGTCATGAGTGTTTCTAACCCTTTTACCGCCGGTTTGAAAGCCGATGTTTTGGTCGACACCAGTGGGTCGCGTTGTCCTATTCCTTTGCTAAAAGCCAAACAAAACTTGAAACAGTTAGACGTGGGCCAAACTGTACACGTGATATCGACCGACCCTAGTTCAGTGGGCGATTTTGATGCCATGCTTCGACATTTGCCGCATACTTTGCTTGAACAGGTCACCCTTGAGACCGAAACAGCCTTCAAGACGTATCACTTCTTGATCCAAAAGGGTTGAGCCCTGTCACGCCGTACTCTGCGAACTTGCCCGCTGGTGTGGCCATTTAGATCTATTGAGAGAATCAAATTGTGAGTAAGTCAGATCAATCAATTCAGTGTTTTGTTTACAAGGGTGCCCTCAAGGAAGACCACTTTTTATTTTTGCCGTGCCGTCTTGATGATTTGCGCGAGACCAAGAAACCCGAAGCCAAGACAGCCACCTCTGAAGCTTCGCTTTCTTCTACCTCCAATCACGA
>CAZOIG010000009.1:0-2301 GCA_964579235.1 uncultured Gammaproteobacteria bacterium | reverse complement strand
GCTTAAGATTTGGCGCGGTCGATTATCTGGCAGACCACGTGTTGATCAGCGCAAGTTTGGGCATCGCATGGGCGATTACTATGGTCATTTTGGTTAGGCTCAGCCACACACCCGAGCCAGCCTAAATCACGCAATAATCGCACCCAGCCAGCTGCTTTGTAGTTTGCCCAGCTGTTCTGTAGTTTGCCCAGCTGTTTTGTAGATTGCGGAGTCACTCAAGCTAATCGTCGCGATTTAGAAGCGAAATACAAAAGCGGGTTGATTCTGCCTCGCTTTGAAGTACTATCGCGCTTAGACGGACCGCCGCACGACAATCAGTACGGCCTCACGCTGTATACCCCGAAGGCACTGGCGGCTAGTCGCGCAAATTGCGCGGCGAGCAATAGATTTCGCCTTCAGTTATATCAATGTGCTCAGTTAAAGACTTTATTGATTCGGCTAATGACTTTATAGATTCGGTCAAAGACTTTTTAGATACGGTCAAAGACTTTTTAGATACGGTTAATGACTTTTTAGATACGGTTAATGACTTTTTAGATACGGTTAATGACTTTTTAGATACGGTTAATGACTTTATAGATTCGGTCGAAGACTCTCGCGACGACGTTGTGCTTACTCAAACCTTGTTCAATGAGTCACTGCTGGAATCGAATAAACCGAACATCCTCAATCACTTTGTTTAGACAATGGAATTAGACAACCAGAATATTCGTGAACTAGAACGTCTAGTCACGCCTGAAACTCTCCGCGAATCCTACCCCGTCGATGAGGCCTTAACGCAGCACATCATGTCGGCGAGAGCGACCGTGCGCGACATTCTTGATCGCAAAGACAAACGCATGATTGTGGTGGTTGGTCCGTGCTCTATTCACGACCCTAAAGCCGCGCTCGAGTACGCTCACAAACTTAAGACTCTCGCCGATGCGGTCGCCGACGAGTTGTTCGTGGTCATGCGGGTTTATTTTGAAAAACCACGCACAACTGTGGGTTGGAAAGGCCTAATCAACGACCCTGACCTTAATGGCAGTTTTCAGATCGAAAAAGGTATGTCGATCGCCCGGGATCTGATGGTAGAAATCAACAAAATTGGTCTGCCTATTGCCAATGAGGCGTTAGACCCTATTTCGCCTCAATACATGCAGGATCTGATTACTTGGTCTGCAATTGGTGCGCGCACGACAGAATCACAAACCCATCGTGAGATGGCGAGCGGCTTATCAGTACCTATTGGCTTTAAGAACGGCACTGATGGTTCACTAGATGTTGCGATCAACGCACTGGAATCGGTGAGTCACGCTCACAGCTTTCTCGGCATTGATGCAAAAGGCAAAGTTTCTATAGTGCACTCCAAAGGCAACCAGCACGCACACATTGTGTTGCGCGGCGGTGGCGGCAAGTCTAATTATGATTCAGTCAATGTTCGACTAACCGAGCGTGCACTGCGAGAAAAAGGCTTACCTAACAATGTAATGATTGATTGCAGTCACGCCAATTCAGACAAAGACCACGAACTACAAGTGTTAGTGCTCGACAATATTTGTCAGCAAATCCTAGAGGGCAACACCAGCATTATCGGCGTAATGCTCGAAAGCCATCTAAACGCAGGTCGACAGAACTTGAGTGCAAACAAAGATGAGCTTAATTACGGGCAGTCGATCACCGATGGCTGCATCGATTGGGACACCACGGACCAAGCGCTGCGTAAACTGGCCTCCAAATTGCGAACATTTAGAAGCTCAGTAAGCCAAAACTATGCATAAAGACCGCTAGCATAACGACTGGGCAGATAAACCGCACATAGTTCGGCCAAATCTTCCAGAACAGGCTTGATTCCAGCTCTGGATTGCCTTGCTTGAGTTCCTGCAACAAATGATTGCGTTGCAGGACCCAGCCAACAAATATGCAGAACAGCAGGCCAATCAGGGGTTCGCTGTAGCGTGTTGTGGCACTAATCACCAAACCAAAGAGTGCTTCAAAATTGGCGATGATGATGAAGCTGATGATCATTATGATGCCGCCAACGATTAAGGAAGCGCGCTTTCGGTTTAATGACCAACTCTCATTCACATAAGCCACGGGCACTTCTAACATTGAAATAGAGGATGTGATCGCGGCGATCGACATCAGTAAGAAGAACAGAATCGAGATAAATATACCGGCTACTCCCATAGTCTCAAACAGAGCAGGCAGTACCGTAAAAATGAGTCGATCGCTGTCAATTAGCGCGCCAGCTTCGTCGAAAATCGTTACGCCATTGTGCAAGGCAACGTACATCGCGGGAATAACCAATAATCCTGCGAG
>CAZOIG010000008.1:0-3915 GCA_964579235.1 uncultured Gammaproteobacteria bacterium | reverse complement strand
GAGCAAACTCTCTGACTGCCCACTGAGCACGTGCAGTGTTTGCCCCATACTCTGTAACGAGCCTTGCAAATCGCGCAGACCTTCTTCTAAAAACTGCTGTCTATGGTGGCTCAAGCTTTTATCGACAAAGCGTGTTTGTGCGGTTAGTCGTGGGTCACGAATGTAGACGCACAGCAACGTATCGACTTCGCGCGCCGCGCGACTCAGCGCAGCGTGATCATGCACGCGAAGGTCTCGGGCGAACCAAAACAGGCCGGTAGACATAAGTATTTGCAGGGGTTAGAAATGAACCGCTACGGTAACGAGGCACTGGTGAAGGAGACGTTATCTACGCCGAGTAATATGCGCCAAACAGCCGCGTAAAAAGAGCCAGAACTAGCGCATGCACCTTCAATCGAACAAGCAATCAAAAAACTGTCCTTTATGCCGACGTGAGGTTGCTCTAACCTTCCACCACCTTATCCCACGCAAAGTACACCGCCGCGCGCATTTTAAAAAGAATTACACTAAGCAAGAGCTCAATGCAGGCATTAAAATTTGCCGGCTTTGCCACCGCGCGTTACACAAACAATACGATGAGATGACGCTCGCAAAAGAATTCGCGAGCCTGGAGGCTATTGTGCGAGACGAACGGTTGATCAAGCATTTTGCTTGGGTGGCGAAACAAAAGGAGCGGTACTAGATTGTTTGCGTTATTGAGCGAAGGGGGGACTTGAGTTTTTTAACATACAATGTGTTATGCGAAGTTCAACCCTTTCCCGCCTTTTACTATAGATGTCCGCCTTACAGGTTAGCTCTTCAAGTCTAATTAAAGTAGTTACGCGCCTAGTTCGGGGCTCTTCAAAAGAGGATTAGTCAAATTTTCTCGGAGCATTTCAAGTAACCGGTGTGCTTTAGCTAAATCCGTATCTCCTATGTCTTCGAATACGGATTTCACTAATGATTCTGCATGCTCCGCAATGGCTTCTGCACGTGAAAACGCTTGTTTTGTGGCTTCAATGCGCCAAACTCGTCGGTCATTAGGGTCCGCCGCTCTCTTTATAAATCCACCCCTCTCCAGTTGATCTACCAAGAGTCCCGCGGCGGCGCGGCCTATATCGAGATGACCTGCTAACTCTGTTTGAGTTAATTTTTCGATACTCAACACATAAACCAGCGCGTGCCATTGAGAACGCGTTAACCCTAAAGTGGCCATTTTTTCGTCGAATGCTTGTCGCATAAGCCGAGATACGTCGCTTATCAAAAAGCTGAAACTTATTCTGTCATCGTTGAGGAGTAGTTCTTTAATATTTGTTTCAGTAGACATTTACAGACTCATATTGATTATTGTATTGTACAATACAATATTGCAGCAAACTAAATGGATTCCCTTTCTTCACAATGCAATTAGACCATAAATCCTTGTATCTTAATAAAAGCAAATTAGCAATTGCGTATGATGCCTATGGCGATGAATCAGCCCCCGTCGTTATTTTCACCCATGGGGCTGGACAGACAAGGTACTCCTGGAAGGGTTCCGCCGCGAAACTTGCTCTTCATGGCTTCAGAACTATTTCAGTGGATCTTAGAGGCCATGGAGATAGTCAATGGGACGATGATGGAGATTACTCAATAAATCGTTTTGCAGAAGACCTCGTAGAGCTAACCGACACGCTATACCAGGATTCAGTCAAACCACATGTAGTAGGGGCGTCTCTGGGTGGTATCGCCGCGATGATGGCGGCAGGGAATCTACGACCGGGGATATTCAGCTCAATTACTTTAGTGGATATTGCCCCAAATATGGATTTTGGGGGCGTGCTTAAGATACTTGGCTTTATGGCGAGCAATACATCTCAAGGTTTTGCGTCGTTACAAGAAGCGTCCGACGTTATAGCCCAGTACCTCCCTAGCCGCAAACGCCCGACTGACACTAAAGGCTTAAAAAAGAACTTGCGTCAGCGAGACGATGGCCGCTGGTATTGGCACTGGGATCCGAGATTCATCACGTCAACTGCAAAAGGAATCGGCGGGGATCCATTCCAGACGTTTGAGACCGCCTTAACCAACATTGATGTACCACTTCACCTTATACGCGGTGGAATGAGTGAGTTAGTTACAGAAGAATCAGTGACCAAGTTTAGGGAACTCATGCCTTCAGCTCATTACACCGATGTAGAAGGTGCTGCCCATATGATTGCCGGTGACCGTAACGACGTATTCACTGCGGCAGTCGCTGAGTTTTTAGTCCGTCAGCGGCAGGGAGCCCAATGAGTCAAAACCACAACATTGTTGCCATATTCTTGTTTGCGGCCGTGCTCACCGCCTGTTCCGAAAAACCACAAAAGCAATCTGATGATGCTGGTATTAAGGAATCAAACAACTCTGTACTAAAAGTTGAAACCGTATCGGCTCAGGCGTTAGTTAAAGAAAATACGATTTTTGCTTCGGGGACGGTTGCGGCAAAACAAACGAGCAATATCGGTGCTCTTACTGCCGGCGTCATCGAGGAGATATTCGTGAAAGTCGGGGATCGAGTAACAAAGGGCCAGCCACTATTTAGGACTAGACGTATTGATTATGAGCTAAGACTGAATGAGGCATTGTCTGCCCTAGAAATAGCTAAAGCAGAAGCGAGTAACGCTGCAGCAGTTTTAAACAGATATTCTAGCTTGAGTGATAGCCAAGCTGTTGCACAGCTGGAGCTAGATCAAGTAAAAAAACAAGCATCAATTGCCAACGCTCAGGTCGCCTTGCGAGAAACTCAGGTTCAATCTGCTTCACAGGCGTTAGAAGATACTGTTGTAAAAGCGCCCTTCACCGGCGCGGTAACAAGTCGGTACCAAGATGAGGGTGTTTACCTTACTAATGCTTTCTCAGGAATGGGTAACTCTGCTGTTGTTCAGGTTCAGGAATGTGAAATCGCGGCCGCAATATTATTCGCACCGGAGTCAGTTCTGGGTGTGCTACGCAAGGGTTTAGTGGGGAAGCTAGGAATAGACGGGCAAGACGCTATTGGCGCTGAAATCACCATCATTAACGATCGTATTGATTCGGCGACTCGACAAATAGAATTTCGTATGCCGTTCTTAAACCCAGACTGCACCGTAAAAGCTGGACAATCCGTCCGTGCAGAGATTGAGGCCGTACCAAGCGATGTTCTAATTCTCCCCAGGAAGGTAGTCCGAGGGTTTGATCCGAACCGGTTTGTCTGGGCCATTGAAAACGGCAAAGCTGTTCAACTGGATGTGCGGGTTCAAGACTTCAATTCTCAATCACTGCAAGTAATAACGGGCGTTAGCAAGACAGACAAAGTCGTCGGCTCACATTTTGAATTGCTCAGTGAGGGAATGCCACTGGAGTCTACCTCCCCATGATGTGGTTAGTAGAGCTATCTATTCGTCGCCAAGTATTTGCAGTGATGATTATCGCTGGCTTAGTTGGTCTTGGATGGGTTTCGATGGATCGAGTTGGTGTAGCGCTGTTTCCTAATATCGAGCTGCCCTACGTATCGGTAACGACCGTCTTAGAAGGCGCATCTCCCGAGACCATTGAAACAGAGATAACGGACGTTATTGAAGAAAACATAAACTCCATCGATGGTATTAAGAGTCTCCAATCATTCAGTTCAGAGGGAGTCTCTCGAATACAGGTCGAATTTGAAGTTCAAGAAGACGTTAATATCAAAGTACAGGACGTACGAGATAAAGTTCAAATTGCCCGTGGTGATCTGCCCAGTGACGCTAAACCTTCGATCGTCGATAAGGTCGATCCAGCCGCCGCGCCGATCATTTCGGTCCTTATATCTGCTGACTTACCGATTGGCCAGATCACGGATTTTGCTGACAATGTGGTAAACGAAGCTCTACAGCGAATCTCAGGCGTCGGTTCGGTCACTCTCGTCGGTGGCCGCGACCGTGAGATACGCATTTGGCT
>CAZOIG010000007.1:0-18997 GCA_964579235.1 uncultured Gammaproteobacteria bacterium | reverse complement strand
CATGGGCGTAAATTCTATGCATTGGGTAGGGGGTCGCTGGGGTGCTCAACATTCGTTTTAGCCGCTTCAGCGTTTGGCCATTAGCGAACCAATTAGACGCTTTGCGAACGCAAATTGGCTACTTAAATAGCCGCTGTATTTTGGTAGATCATCATTCACGTCGTGAACCCTTGTGTCATAGAACACATGTAGAGCGGGCTCCGGCAGAATATTGCTATCAACAATATTCTTACTCGGGACAATGACTAGCTTTGGCAAAGGAAACATCGCCAAATATTCTATGGCGATCGCATGGCAGGAACGACATTTGCCCCTCTGTACAACGGGCGGAAATTTTTCTGCACCAAAGCTTATACCTGTCTCATCAGGTGCCACGACGTCTTTCGCCTTGAATAGGGCGATATCCGCAAACTCCGCATTGTTGGCTTTTTGGCAAATCGTACAATGGCAAAAAGCCCTCATCAAGGGAGTCCCGTAAACCTCGAACTGAACTGCGCCGCAATCGCAGTGGGCTGTTACGTTTTGCTTAGTCTGCTTAGTCACGCAATCATCTCTTCCGTTAAATGGTATGCGTTAACAATACCTCTCAGAGCGATAAAGGTAAAATCGTTATAGATGCCTCACGGGCCGTATATCGATATCAAATCGGAGCAATTGGTTTTAGATTGCATCCGAGCGAGGCGGATCTAAGCAATGAAAGCGGGTCGCGGAATTGAATGAGAATCTAAAACTTTATTAAATAGTAGTTGTGCTAGGACATAAGCCAGAATGTTTCCAAGCACGATTCCGAGAAACAGGCCATACAAACCCGCTATCTGCAGTCCTACGTAGGCTAGCGGTACGGTTAAGCAAAGCAATCTTGCTAGATTGATGTATAAGGCCCAACGCGGTTTACCCAAAACATTCATCGCCACGTTGATCAAAATGGTATTGCCGGCCAAGGAATGACTAAACGGTACAATCGCGAGGAATAAAATCATGACCTCCGCGACTGCAGGGTCGTCGGTAAAGGCACCCGCAATCATCGAGCCGAACAGGACGAGTAGCGCTGCGATAGCTAATTGCAATACGAAAACGAAACGAAACGATATGCGTACCGCGTCTGTAATGCGTTCCAGTTTTTTGGCGCCGAGATTTTGGCCGATAAACATTGGGAGCGTAGAAGAGAGAGCATAAACCATGATCAAGCTCATCGCCTCAAGGCGCGCTGCCACACCAAAGCCCGCGACCGCATCAGTGCCCAACACGGCGATGATGGCGGTTAGCGCCGTAGCGATTAGAGGCACGATGGAGTTGGCGAGTACCGCGGGGACTGCAATTTCAGTGAGTTTCGCGGCGTTCGTTCGAAAGCTCTGCAGAGTGAAAGTGGAAATTACCAATAGTTTTTCCACAACACCAAGACGATAACTCGCAAATATGAAGGCAATCAATGTGGCACACACAGTTGCAATAGCTGCTCCGGCTATACCAAAAGCCGGAATAGGGCCAATCCCAAAGATAAAAATTGGATCGAGCACCACGTTCGCCAGTGTCATAACAATAGCGATTTTGGCTGATGAGGAGGTGTCACCAATCGCTCTAAACGTACTGCTGTAGACCATGGTGAGCATGATGAAAGGCACGCCTAACAACCACACCCGCATGAAACTTTGAATGAACGGAATGATCTCTGGGCGTGCGCCCAAGGCCAAGAAAATTCGTTCTTGGGTAAAAAGCAGTAGGATCGCAACCAAGATTGCAAAACCGATAGTGATGATTATGCCGTCACTGATCAAGCGTGCCGCTTGATCACCTCTGTTTTCACCAATGAGTCTAGAGGTGAGTGACGAAATCGCCATGCCTAGTCCAAGTGCGATGCTGGTAACCACTGAGGTTACCGGAAGACTAAACCCAATTGCCGCAAGCTGGTTAGTGCCAAGAAATGAAATAAAGTAGCTGTCGACTACGCCCAAGCCCATGATGGCAATAATTGCCAGCAACATAGGCAGGGTTAAACGTACCAGTTGCTGGCTGATGTCACCTTCGGTGATCGCGGTTCTTCGCTTTTCTGATTCTTGACTAAGCACAGTAAGTGGTTGGCTAATGCCTACGTAGGTGGGGTGAGAGGTGCGCTAAGCGGATATTGATCGTATTTGATTACACGTTAATTGGGCTTAGTCAGCAGATACATCCACGGATTCTAAGAGCGCTCTTACGTTTTGCAGTGGTATACCCGCCGCAGCGCCTTTGTTAATAGCGTCGTCTACGGTGACTTCACCCGCTGCAATGGCACCCAATGCCCAAATTACGCTTGAACGCATGCCGCTGCGACAATGCGCTAATACTTTTTCTTCGGAATCAGTGACTAAGGCGCGAAAGTCGCCCACCACGTTTTCGGGCAAGGGTTGTCCGTTCGCCATAGGCAGGTGAATGTATTTCAGCCCAGCTGCCTTAGCCAGTGCTTCGATGGATTCAGCAGAGGGTTGTCCAGGCTCTTCATTGTCGGGTCGGTTGTTGATAATTGCCGTGAACCCTTCGGCCTTAAGCGTATCAATATCGGCAGCGCTGATCTGGCCAGCGACAAATAATTGTTCGTGTAAATGACGCATAGTGTCCTCAAACGGTATTTTGAAAAATGATCATGAAATAGTGATGGCGCCTAGCTGCGAAGTAAGACAACAACACCGGGGCCTTAACTCGAGTGACGTGGTTTAAACGCTCGAACCATATGTCGCAGTTCTTTAGTGAGGCTGTGTTGCTCGCGCTTTGACGTTTTCCCGTAGCGAATTGTCTCATAGCGAGCGACTATTTGCTCTAGCTCTTGTTTTTGTAATGAAGACGGTGACTGCCCGCCATAAAGTTCTAAAAGGTCACGCGCGGTCATATTTTTTTGATAGCTGATGCCCTTGTTGCTCAATTTGCGAATAAGCTTATCGAACACAATTTGCTCGGGCGCTGGTTTGGGCTTTCTGAGCCATGCAAAAATCAGCGGCACTAAAACCAGCATACCAATCCCACCGATCATAATTAGGATTAGACTGCTCAGGGTTTTAGATCCCTGTAATCCCAAAGCGTCGAGTAGTTCGCGTTGCGCATTTTGGTCATAGTTAACGACCCACTTGTTCCATTGAAAACTTACGTTGGACCACGACTGGCGTAAATATCGATAGGCCGCACTGACGCCTCTGGGGTTTAAAAAGTTCGCCAGTGCTAAACCGCGGCGGTCTTGCGAAAAGCCGATGCCATCCCACATTTCCATCAGCGCCTGCATGCCAAATTCAATGCGATCGGGGCTGATCATTGCGGTAGGATCGAATCTTACCCATTCACCATCTAGCCAAACCTCGCTCCATGCATGCGCGTCAGAATAGCGAACTTCGATAAACGATCCCGCAGAGTTTAGTTCACCGCCTTGGTAGCCAACCACCACCCGCGCAGGCACGTCGAGCCAGCGTGCCAAGGTGGTAAAGGCGCTGGCATAATGTTCGCAATAGCCGCTCCTTGTGTTGAAGAAGAAGTCTTCAAGTTCACGGCCTTCTTGCAAAACAGGCGGCAGGAGCGTGTAGCTGAAAGGGTCTTGGCCAAAGTGTTGCATTAGCTGTTGAACCAAAATTCTGTTGATTTCCGATTCAGTTACAGCTGTATTTGCAGCCAACTCTCGCCATTGTTGCAGTTGCGTTTGCATTCTTGACGAGGGCTGTGAGGTGGTTTGTAAGAAGCGCTCATCCACATCATTGGAGTCCATGTTGTAGAAGCGCTGCCTGCTGGCACTGCCACGATAGGCAAACACGCCGGAGTCGGCTTCGGGTATTTTGATGACCGTGTTTTTAAGCAAGACTCCGTCTGAGAATCCTCGTACATAGTCGAGATAAGGAAGGTAGCGGTCGCTGCTTTCCTGATGAATGATCGTGTAATTGAAATCACTCGCGGTGAGCGCGTCTTTTTGACCTTCAATAATGTTACCGTCGAACTGCCAAAACTGATCACTTGCCAACTCCCACTGAAAATCAATTTCCTTGTCTAATACTTTGACGCGCCAATAGCGTTCGAATGGGCTGGGTGGTGTGCCATCGAATTGCGCCCGAAATGCTAAGGAATTGTCGAAGGCGGCCAATGCCATGTCGCCCGCGATAAGTCGATCGTCTAAGGCTTGGTTGCTCTGGCCTTCATCTTGTGAGGGTAAAAAGCCAAAATCGCCTTGGATGCGTGGGAAAAAGAAAAACAAAATGATCGCTAAGGGTATCGCCATAGACAATAGTTGCAGCGATGATTTCGCGTACTGCCTAACATCCGTATCCTCTAATGCTTCATTTGGAGTGCTCAATAAATGCAGGGTCGTGGTGATTCCGATCACGTAAATCGACACCATAACGATTGATAAGATCGACGAATCGAAGAGAAAGGCGCAAGCGGCCAAAAAATACAAAATGATGCAGACCACAAAATAGTCGCGTAACTCGCGCGACTCGAGAAACTTGAGGCTAATTAACAGCACAATAAAACTAATGCCGGCCACCTGTCCGTTCCAGCCTCCGTAGAACAACAAAATCATTGCAATGCTGAATACGGTGAGCAAAGCCATTATCCAACGTGCAGGCGCTTGAGCATGTTTGGCGCGCGGCATTTTTGCGGCTCTTCGCAATAAATACAGTTTCAATAGCAATGGCACAAACGAGTAAATCGCGATGGCCGGTTGGGCGATGGTGAAATGCCAAAAGAGGGCGCCACCAATCATAATGGCTAATCCGTTTAAAGCGGCCTTATTGGGAACGTGAGACTGTGGTACCGTCGGTCGCATAGGTAGGCTAAGACCTATTCGAGCGAAGAATCCGCTAAACCCTTTTTGCGAAACCTTACTCATCTGCGCCCAACCCCTTTGGCGTTCGTTAAGTCAGCCCTTGTGGCGTTCGTGCTGACCTGAGAAGTTCCTTTTGTTCGAGATAAAAAACGCCTCAGTCTAGTCAAGAATGACATGGAACCAGTTTCACCCTGTTGATCTATCGATGTTTCAGTGGTCTCGTACGCAGCGAGTATGCTCAAGCATTCATGCAAATGCTGAGGTCCACTGTCCAACGGCTTCATCGTACTCGGCATATTCAAACCGTAGCGGTCACCACTTTGCTCAGCGGTTTTTAGCCAGAAACACAGTTGACTGAGCTTGTCCTCTTCGGACATGGACTTGGGTAGGTCATTCCAATCAAATATTGACGTGGTTGTGCCGGGTTGCTCATATTCTTTGGAGATTAGTTTTTGGTGCTTGGCGTAACTGGGCCAGTGCACGTCACGCAAACGATCACCTTCTTGGTAGGAGCGCAAACCCTGGAAGTCACCTTGTTGTTGGGTTTGGGAGCCTAGCGTGTCATCAATATCACCTGATTCTGAGCTAGAAAAGGCGTTCACAAGATCCTTGGGCTCTGGGTACACCGTGATGAGCTCTTCGATGTCGGCCTTTTTGCTCCAGCAAAAAAACAGTCCCGTTGGATACTGAGAGCTTAATATTATTGGCGGAAATGGGTGAAGCCCGCGAGTCGGAGTAGGGTACTCAAGCTGTATTTGCTTACGGCTTTGCGGCTCAATATTGGCCAAATACGCAAGGTCACCATAACTGACGTAGATCGCCCGCCTGGCTCGGTCATTGGTGTTATTCAGAGTGACACCCAGGGTGGCGTGTTGCCCCGCATAAGCCGAGCTGGGTATGCCTTTGTCGAGCGATACATTAATCAAGTTGCGGTGTGTGCCCAGCATTATCGCGTTACCCAAGCCAATAAGGATAAACAGCATCATAAATGCGGCCTGATTATCGAACTTAACCGCGATAGCAAAGAGAGCGATTAAGATTAGGCTGAAGTACCAGCCAATTTTGGTGGGCAAAATATACAGCTGACGGCGACCAATCACGAAGTGATTAGAGGGTTGCTCGTTGGTGTCTTGGGTTACCGACATTTTGGCTAAGGTCAATCAGTGCAAGGTGCGTGCGTCTGCTTTTTTAGGCAGCTAGTTATACCGCGAGCTTTAAACGGCCGGAAGTCTGCCGATGATCGACTCCAGTAATTGCGCCGCGTCTTTGCCGCTTATGGTTTGTAAGCGGTGCGCGCCAACAAAGGGGGCGAGTAAGCGTATGTCGTCTGGTAACACCATGTCACGCCCATCTAAATAAGCGTAGGCCTTAGCCGCCCTTAGCCACTGCAAGCCAGCGCGTGGCGATAAACCGGTCTGAAAGAATTCGCTACGTCTTGTGGATTCCAAAATACTCCAGAGATAATCCACCACGGCTTGCGAGCAATGTACCTCTTGTGATCGCTCCATGTGGCTTAATAGATCCTGCGTACTCAATAGCGGTTTTGCTTGTTTGCGATCATGTGTGCCATTAAGCAGTTGCTTCTCAAATTTCTCGCCTGGGTAGCCGAGCGATAAGCGAATCAAAAAGCGATCGAGTTGAGACTCGGGAAGCGCGAAAGTTCCGTGTTGTTCCAGCGGGTTCTGCGTGGCAATGACGAAAAAGGGTTTATCAAGGCTAAGAGTATTGCCCTCAATAGAAACCTCGTACTCTTCCATTGCCTGCAGCAAGGCGCTTTGAGTCTTTGGTGTGGCGCGATTTATTTCGTCGGCGAGTAAGACGCTGGTGAATACAGGGCCTTTTTTGAATGAAAAACGTTTGGTGTCTGGGTCGTAAATGGTCACGCCAAGCACATCTGTCGGTAATAGGTCGCTGGTAAACTGAACTCGTTTGAATGGTAAACCCAAGAGATTGGCTAATGTGTGCGATAAGGTGGTTTTGCCGACCCCCGGAATGTCTTCGATTAAAAGATGACCCTGTGCCAACAAGCAAACCAGAGAAAGACGGTTGGCGAGCGGATTACCTAGAATAATGCTGTCGAGTTCTTCGAGTACTCGACTCAATTCGGTTGAGTTGGCTTGCATGGTCTGGGCTTGAGTTGACATGTGTTTAGATAATTGTAGGTAGTAAGCTGCCTTGTTTAGATTTTTGTCCTGCGTTGGCGAGTGCGGCGTGTCTAAAGGCGGATAGGGTTTGGTCGGTGTCTGCGCGAAGCGTCATTTACAAGTGTACGCTTAATCTGTCGCTAAGATGTCGAGGCTGCGCTGACGTTTTCGCCTATGCCACCAACGTAGTAGTGGGATGGTGTGGTGGTTTCCACCGATCAAAGAGTCCACTCTCTCGTAGTCTTGTGCCATTTTCTGGGCCTTGCACATTTGACCTCTGGCATGACAAATAAGCAGTTGATCACCCGCTTTTAGAGGTAGGTCTAAAGACGGTAATTCAGTGTAAGTTCGGTTTCTAGAAGCGCTACTAATGCTCGAATTCAAGGGCGCGTCACAGCTGTCTAGCAAAAGTGCGATTTCTTTTACAGAGCCACTGTTTTCATCTCCAGTGGGTTCAATATGATCAATCACATCGCCCACCGTCAAGGCATGCTGCTCATCTAGAATTTGCATCAGCGCAGGGCTGTTTTGTGGGTCTATCATGAGCCGCCAAGTGACTGGAGCACCTTGGTCCGCTGCGATTTCTTTGATTGATGTAATCAGGTTTTTGACTTTATCATCATCAAGGTAAGACGCTCTCTCAAGGAAACGGTTAACCAGTGGCCTTGAAATAACCGTTAGAACTTCATTTGATACGAGTTGCGAGCGTCGCATGATGTAGTCGCAATTAGCTTGGCGATACAGCGAGTGCTTAGCTTCATCGTTTACCCGGCCGATTGAATAGATTTGCGGATTTAAAGCATGTGCCGTGATCAGTATCGAAAGGTTGTTAGCGTCGTCGTCAGTCGCTGCGACGATCACTGATGCATCTTCAATATTGGCCTGTAACAGCGTCTCGGCCTCTGTGCCGCGTGCTTGAATAAGCTTTCTGTGCGGGGCTTGGTTGTCTGACTTCGCCGCGTCGTCGGGGTTCACTTTTGGATCAATGATCACCGTTTCGATATCGTTGCGCTCGATGATCGATACAAGTGACTCGCCCAAGCGACCGTATCCGCACACAATCCACCGACCTGTAGGCAGACCATTCTGAGCAATCTCCTTATTGACTTGTTCTTCGCTGTGTTGATTGACAAACCAACTTTGCAATCGGTGCTTGGCTCGATCACGAGTAAGTAGGTCGATACGTCTTGCAAAGGTCTCAAACGGGTTGATGATGATGTCGGTGCCGAAGGAACGCATGTTTTTACCTTCGTCCTCACTCTCTGAGCGACAAATCACTTTAATGCTTTTGTTGATCAGTTTAGCCGCGACTGCAATTTTCAGATTAGTGTGATCATCCTGCGTAATAGCGATCACCCCTTTGCAACGCGGGTGACTCACCCCTGCGCTTTTAAGTACCTCGGGCTTGCTGATATCGCCGACTAGGGTGATTGGCATTGGCGAGAGTTCACTTAGCTCAATTGCGCCAAGTGTTCTTGGTTTTAGGTCAACGATTACCGCCAAGGTGTTCAGGTCGGCAAGCCCGCGCGTTAGTAATTTGGCGGTATCGCCGTAGCCGCAAACAATATAGAAGTCTTGGCTGATCCGCTCTACAGCTCGGTCAAAAGCGCGGGAGGCAACCGCCTGCTGGAACGACGCGTCTTGAAACAACCTTAAAACGTTACCAATGGCGTAGAGCCAAGAAATCACCGAGGCGTAAATGCAAATAGACACCCAAAGGCGCTGAGCGTCGGTAAACGGGTAGGGCACTTCACCAAAGCCAATGGTTGAGCCCATAAAGCTTACAAAGTAGAAGGCGTGAAAAAAGCTCATTCGATAGGGCTGACCGTTTGCATCTACTCCTGGTATGAGCGTCATACCGATCATGGCAACCGAGTACACCACGATCAGAATGATCAATGGCGCTCGCAAGCGTCGAAGAAACAGAAAGATTATGTCGGACATTTTGACTCTACCCTTAATTGAAGGGCTGCATGATTTCTAGCTATTTGCGCTCTTGTATTGTTTCGACCATTAATAAGATAACGCTTACGCCATTGGCAATCAGTGCACCTGCAGCAAACGAGACAATCGCGCCCATTTCGGAGCCGGTGATCACACCATCTGCTCCGGCGAAATGCCAGTACAGCGCAGCAGCAATTAAATGCAGGTCTGCAACTAAGCTCGAAGCCAAAACGGTGGAGCCGTAGTGTGAACGGTCGCCGAACTTCATGATTGTGCAGATCAGGCTGACAATCAGTGCTGCGAACAGCTCATAAATCTCGTGTTGGGCTGGGTCTGACGGATCGCCACTGTAAAACCCGAAGTTGAGTGACAGCGCAAGGATGATAAAAAAGGCAAAGATTACTTTTTCGAGGTTCATAGTGAGCGGGGTTAAGCAGTTATAGTGTTAATATCCATAAATTATAGGCCAGTTGAAATTCTTGAGCTTCAGGCAAGCGTAGCGACAAAACGTGTTTTGTTTCAAGCTTGATCAAAGGGCGAGTGTGCCAAGTATAGCAATTAGCCCGAGTTTGAAGTGATTGGGCACCCAAATTCAAATAATCATCACATACTTGCGGCGTGGCCAACTCTTTTCTCTAGGATGCGTAACAATCTACGGCTATTGCTCGCGTAATAAAGCCAAGAATACCTTGCCGCTGTGTTGCAAAATTGTATAATTACGCCGCTTGTAGCCGGGCGCTGTTATTTGGATGCGTTTTACGACTCAGCAGCTGATTTGCTCTGGTTCTTTTTTTAACATTAGACCTATGTCTATACCTAAAACTAAACCTTGCTGCGGTACACTACGAACGTAGGCAATAGCAGAGGAGCGTTAACCTTCATCTGCGAGCAAAGACAGCTAGCCAAGTGCTTTTTCGGCTTTAGAAACAAATTTGAGTAGTTGGTATTTGCGTTGATAAATCGCTCATGCCAAGACTCGGCGAAAGTTACTTTACAAACAAAAGAGTGAGGCCATCCTTGCATTTTCGAATTAAGAAGGGACTTGATTTGCCCCTAAGAGGCAAACCGGATTCAAGAGTAGAAGAGGCGACTGATATTGGGTCCGTCGCAGTTCTCGGAGCAGACTATATTGGTCTTAAACCGACCATGCTGGTTAGAGAAGGCGATACCGTTAAGGCGGGTCAGCCCTTGTTCGAAGACAAAAAGAACCCTGGCGTTTTGGTCACTGCACCGGCCGCGGGCACGATTCGAGCAATCAATCGCGGCGCTAAGCGTGTTTTACTCTCAGTTGTGGTTGATGTTGACGGTGATACGGCGGAATCATTCCTTGATCCTCAAAAGCTTGATATCAATGATTTAGACGACGCGAAAGTTCGTGAGGTTCTGCAAGCGTCTGGCATGTGGGTCTCTTTTCGAACACGACCTTATGGCAAAGTTCCAGCTGTGGACGCCAACGCCAGTTCCATTTTTGTCAATGCAATGGATACTAATCCATTGAGTGCTGACCCGGCGTTTATCATTTCAGATCGTTCAGCTGAGTTCAGCTATGGCATCACCATCCTGCGTAAATTGGGCATGCCCATCTACGTGTGCTCTGAGAAAGGCGCGAAAATGCCTGAGCTCAAAGGTGATGAAGTCAAACAAGCAACTTTTTCAGGTCCTCACCCCGCGGGCTTAAGCAGTACGCATGTCCATATGATCGACCCAGTTTTCGCAGAGAAAACGGTTTGGACAATCGGTTATCAAGACGTTATCGCGATCGGTGCTTTGTTTACCACTGGTCAGCTTGATACTACTCGCTATGTCGCTCTGGCTGGACCTCTTGTTACTTCTCCACGTATTTTTAAGACACGTTTGGGTGCCAGCGTTTCACAATTATGTGAAGGGCGCACCAAGGACGGTAAAAAACGAGTCATCAGTGGCTCTGTGTTCCATGGGCACCATGCAAAGGGTTCGTCGGATTATTTAGGTCGTTACGACAATCAAGTCTGTGTGATTGAAGAGAATGATGACCGCGAGTTTATGGGCTTTCTGGCTGCCGGAACGCAAAAGTTCTCGGCCAGTAACGTTTTTCTATCGTCATTGTTTAAGCCGAGCTCTTACAACATAACCAGCTCTCAAAACGGCAGCCCTCGAGCCATCGTGCCAATTGGCGTATTTGATCGCGTTATGCCGTTGGATATTTTGGCAACCCCGTTGGTTAAAGCATTGTTAGTGAAAGATACAGATTCGGCTCAAGAACTTGGATGTTTGGAGTTGGTTGAAGAGGATTTAGCATTGTTGTCGTTCGTGGATCCGGGAAAACATGATTTTGCTCCTGTTCTGCGCTCAACGTTAACTCAAATTGAGTTGGAAGGTTAGTTATGTCTTTTCTAAGAAGAACACTGGATAAAATAGAGCCTCACGTTACCGCGGGCGGTAAGTATCCGCAGTTTTACGCGTTGTACGAGGCTGTAGATACCATTTTCTACGCCCCATCTAATGTCAATAAAGGCACTAACCACGTGCGCGACGGCATCGATCTCAAGCGCGTTATGATTTTCGTGTGGTTTGCGGCGATGCCTTGCGTTTTTATTGGCTCGTACCATGTTGGCTTACAGGCTAACACCGTGATGGCCAGCATGGGAATGACTGAATTAGTCGGTTGGCGTGGTGATATTTTGGCGTTTTTTAACGTCGGACACGACCCATCCAGCATCATGGACAACTTTTGGCTCGGTTTCTGGCATTGGTTTCCGATCTACGCGACCGTGTTCGCCGTAGGCGGTTTCTGGGAGATCCTGTTCGCTTCAGTGCGTGGCCATGAAATCAACGAAGGCTTCTTTGTTACGTCGATTCTATTTAGTTTAATCGTTCCTGCGTCCTTGCCTTTATGGCAAGCCGCGTTAGGTATCAGTTTTGGTATCGTGCTCGGTAAAGAGGTGTTTGGTGGCACAGGCAAAAATTTCCTAAATCCGGCGCTCACTGCGCGGGCCTTTTTGTATTTCGCATACCCAGCGCAAATATCTGGCGATGCCGTATGGACAGCTGTTGATGGTTACTCAGGCGCGACCGCGCTTGGCGTTGCCGCGGCAAGCGGTGTCGACGGTCTAGAAGCCGCTGGTTTCACTCTAGAGCAATCGTTCTTGGGTCAAATGGCTGGCTCGATCGGGGAGACTTCACTCATCGCGATTGGTATGGGCGCGTTATTTTTATTGGCCACCAAGGTTGCCTCTTGGCGCATCATGCTCGGTGTGGTGGTTGGAGTAATAGCTACCGCCAGCCTATTCAACCTGATCGGCAGTGATACTAATCCTATGTTTAGTTTGACTCCACAATGGCATTTTGTGATTGGTGGCTTAGCATTTGGTACCGTGTATATGGCCACTGACCCTGTTAGTGCGTCCATGACCGACACGGGTCGTTTCTGGTACGGTTTCTTAATTGGTTTGATGACGATTCTTATCCGCGTCGTAAATCCTGCGTTCCCAGAAGGCATCATGTTAGCGATCCTGTTTGCTAACCTGTTTGCGCCACTAATCGATTGGGCTGTGGTTCAAGCTAACATCAAACGTCGTGCAGCGCGCTACGCGATGTAAGGGAGATTCTAGTGATAGACAAAATTGGAGATTACGGAATGAAACACCATAAAGTGACGAAGGGTTCATCATCACTCGTCTCTCGAAGAGCGGGTCGTCTGAGCCATGCGTCGCTGCGTAAGCAGGGCGGCTTCTTAAGCCTTCCGAACGACAACGTGGTTAAAACGATCGCGGTTGCAACCACGCTTTGCTTGGTTTGCTCTATCGTCGTTGCATTAACCGCGACCTTGCTAAAACCTCGTCAGATCGAAAATAAATTGCTCGACAAGAAAGTTAACATTCTTGAAGTAGCGGGTATTACTGATGAGTCCATCCCAGTGGACGAACGATTCTCAAGAATTGAAAGCATCGTCGTCGATTTGGCTACCGGTGAAGTTCAAGAGGGTATTGATGGGAATGATTACGATCAACGCAAAGCTTCTAAAGAAGCCGGTGCAAGTACTGTTCTAAGTAAAGATCAAGACATAGCAGTGATTAAGCGTCGCGCTGACCTAGCTAATGTTTACTTGCTTAAAGACGGTGAAGAGCTGCAAAAAGTGATTTTGCCGATTAAGGGTTATGGGCTTTGGTCGACCATGTATGGTTTTATTGCCTTGGAGTCTGACATCACGACAGTCAGCGGCATTACTTTCTACGAGCACGGTGAAACACCCGGTCTTGGCGGTGAAATCGAGAACGAGAAATGGACGCAGTCTTGGCAAGGCAAGCAAGTCTTTGATGAGTCTGGCGATGTTGCACTTGAAGTCATTAAAGGCGGTGTAACAGAGGCAACACCTAACCCAGAATACAAGATCGATGGGTTGGCGGGAGCCACACTGACCAGTAACGGCGTCAGTAATACGATCGAGTTTTGGTTAGGGGACGACGCGTTTGGTCCCTACCTGAAAAAGCTTAAGCAAGAATCGTCGGGGTCGGCGGAACAAGCAAACCGCGCAGTTGAAACAGACCAACAATTGGCTGCTAACACGCAAGGCAGAGGTTAATCATGGCTAGTGAAGCAAGAAAGGCTCTATTTGATCCACTAATAAATAACAACCCGATTGCGCTGCAGATTCTGGGCATTTGCTCGGCGCTAGCAGTCACCACGCAATTATCGGCTTCTTTGATTATGTGTATCGCTTTGACCAGCGTAACTGCATTTTCAAGCCTGTTCATTAGTATTATTCGTAACCATGTGCCGTCGAGCATTCGGATCATCGTGCAAATGACGATTATTGCGTCATTGGTCATCATTGTTGATCAGGTGCTCAAAGCCTACGCATTCGAAACCAGCAAAAAACTTGCGGTGTTCGTCGGCTTGATCATCACCAACTGCATCGTGATGGGACGCGCTGAAGCCTATGCCATGAAGAACACGCCGTGGAACTCGTTCCTTGACGGAATTGGTAACGGCTTGGGCTACAGCCTAATCTTGATCATCGTGGCTTCTGTCAGAGAGCTATTTGGCTCGGGCAGTCTTTTAGGCTACCAATTGTTGGTACCTGTCTCAGAGGGTGGTTGGTACGTTCCTAACGGCTTAATGTTGCTCTCGCCGAGTGCTTTTTTGATCATTGGATTGATCATCTGGGCGATTCGCGCAGCGCGACCAGAGCAGGTTGAAGAACCAGATTATCAAATGCAAAACGCGCATTATTCGAACCACGCAAGTAATCCAGGAGCGCACTAATGGATTTAATCAGTATTGCGGTAAAGGCAGTCTTTATCGAGAATCTCGCATTATCCTTCTTTTTGGGGATGTGTACGTTTCTGGCGGTTTCAAAGAAAATCAAAACATCCTTGGGCTTAGGTCTCGCGGTATTCGTTGTACTGGCGATTACGGTACCAGTTAATAACCTTATCTATCAAAACTTCTTACGAGAAGGGGCCTTAGCGTGGGCAGGTTTGCCTGAAGTCGACTTGAGTTTCTTAGGTCTGATCTCGTACATCGGTGTTATTGCAGCTTTAGTACAGATTCTAGAAATGTTTTTAGACCGATATGTACCTGCTCTGTACAACGCGCTTGGTATATTCCTACCGCTTATTACAGTTAACTGCGCTATTTTGGGCGCGTCACTATTGATGGTAGAGCGCGACTACACTTTCTCTGAAAGCCTAGTATACGGTGCTTCAGCAGGGGTCGGTTGGGCGCTAGCGATTGGTGCTTTGGCCGGTATTCGAGAGAAACTAAAGTACAGTGATGTACCCGATGGCCTTGAGGGCTTAGGGATTACATTTATTACAGTCGGCTTGATGGCGCTAGGCTTCTTAGCTTTCTCCGGAATACAGCTGTAATCGTTTTAAATATTATTACCTTGATTTTCTATACACACTGACAGTAACCGACATTACTAGACATTACTAAGAGAAACGTAAGATGATAGAAATTGGCTTAGGAGTTAGTTTTTTTACCGCCATCGTGTTGACGCTGGTAGCGGTCATTTTGTTTGCCAAAAGCAAACTGGTGGCTAGCGGTAATGTAAAAATTGAGATCAATGGTGAAAAAACCATTGAAGTTCCTGCGGGTGGCAAACTGCTCGGTGTTTTGGCAGATAACGGTTTGTTCGTGCCTTCTGCGTGTGGTGGTGGCGGAACCTGTGCGCAGTGCCGTGTAAAGATTCACGAAGGCGGCGGTTCTATTTTACCCACAGAGCAAACCCACATCACTAAACGTGAAGCGGCTTGTGGCGACCGGTTATCTTGTCAGGTTGCGATTAAAAACGACTTGCAGATCGAAGTGCCTGAAGAGGTTTTTGGTGTTAAACAATGGAAGTGCAAAGTCCGCTCCAATGACAACGTTGCAACCTTTATTAAGGAACTTGTGCTTGAGCTGCCCGATGGCGAAGCGGTGGATTTTCGCGCTGGTGGCTATATTCAAATTGAATGCCCACCCCACACACTGCAATACAAAGACTTTGCTGTACAAGATGAGTACAAGCCTGACTGGGATCATTTCAATATCTGGCAGTATGAGTCGGTGGTTGAAGAAACTGTTGTACGTGCTTACTCGATGGCGAACTATCCTTTAGAGGAGGGCATCATCATGCTTAACGTGCGGATCGCTTCGCCTCCGCCGCGCACTGAAGGTTTGCCGCCAGGGAAAATGTCTTCTTACATCTTCAATCTTAAAGAGGGTGATGAAGTAACGATCTCAGGACCATTCGGTGAGTTCTTTGCCAAAGAAACGGACGCTGAGATGGTGTTTGTTGGTGGTGGCGCTGGTATGGCACCTATGCGCTCACACATTTTTGACCAGTTGGAACGGATCAAGACTGATCGTAAGATCACGTTTTGGTATGGAGCACGTAGTTTGCGTGAGATGTTCTACGTCGAAGATTTCGACAGACTGGCTAAAGAGCACGATAATTTTGAATGGTTTGTAGCGCTGTCAGACCCTCTCGATGAAGACGAATGGGAAGGCGAGACCGGCTTCATTCATAACGTGTTGCTTGAGAACTATTTAAAAGATCACGAAGCACCAGAGGACTGCGAATTCTATATGTGTGGCCCTCCGATGATGAATCAGGCTGTTATTAACATGCTGCATGATCTCGGTGTGGAAGACAGCAATATTATGCTCGATGATTTTGGCGGCTAGGATTTAGCTACCCTAAAATCGGATTAAGTTTGACAAACAGAACCATCAGGTCATAAGCGATCTGATGGTTCTTGTCGTTTGGCTTCAAGGTAAATGAAACGCAGCCCTTTAAATATGTTTTCCAGAGATACCTGCAACAGAGCGTTGCTTGTCTTCCGAGTGATAACGGTATTGTTCGCCGTAGCGTGGCTGACGGCCTGCGCTCCTGATCAAGCCAGCGAAACAGCGGATCAGTCAACGCCCGAAGACGCTTTGTGGACCTTTAGTGGCCCAATCATGGGTACCCAATACCGTGTAAGCCTGGTTGTACCGATAGCAGATTATTCCGATACTGATACGCGTCAGGCGCTTGATCGCGCCATTTCTGAACGCTTGAATACACTCAACAAGGTCATGTCTCACTATGTTGCGGAATCTGATCTAAACCAACTCAACCAAGCGCCCGCTAACGAGTCTATAGTGGTTGATCCGCAGTTAGCGGATGTGCTCGCCTTGTCTAAAGCGATTAGCGAACTGTCTGGCGGGGCGTTTGACGTCACCCTAAGCCCAGTTATCGATGCTTGGGGGTTTGGTGCGAATGGGGTGGTAACTCAACAACCCAATGCTGAGCAAATGGAGAGCCTGCGAGCTCGAATTGGTCATACTCGCTATTCGGTAGAAACACCCGCTTCTCAAGCTTCAACTTCACCTGCGTCGGTTATCAAGCACGCAGCAGGCGTTACCTTCAATTTATCGGCAATCGCAAAGGGCTACGCGGTTGACGATTTAGTGGCTTTTTTAATAGCGCGTGGCTACAACCGTGTACTGGTTGATATTGGTGGTGAGTTGCGTAGCCACGGCGCCAATGTTGGCGGTAAACGCTGGAGAGTCGGAGTTGAAAAGCCCGTATTAAGTGGCGGTGTGCACGAAGTCATCGAACTCACCGATTCTGCTATCGCTACATCAGGGGACTACCGCAATTTTATTGAGATCGAAGGCGAACGTTTCTCGCATACCATCGACCCTGTTACGCTCAAGCCTGCATTACATAAACTCGCTTCAATCAGTGTGCTCGATCAGAGTGCAGCGCGCGCTGATGCATTGGCGACCGCCATTTTGGCGTTGGGTGAAGAGCAGGGGCTAGAGTTTGCGTCAACAAATAAAATACCGTTTTATGCGATGATCAGAGAGTCTGGTGACGCGTTTCGTGTAGTTGTAAGTGAAGACTTCGCAGCACTTTTAGCCACTAAACCATCACAGAGCCTTGAAGCTGCACACGATGAGCACTAAAGTAACTGTTCTAGTCTAAGTTTGGACGGGAGTATTGAATGAGTACCTTGATTCTTACATTTGCTATCTTTTTAACAGTGGTTGCTGCGATGGCAATTGGTGTGATTGTTAATGGCCGCGCTATTAAAGGCAGCTGTGGCGGATTGAACGATATAGATGGTTTGGGTGGTGCTTGCGATATTTGCGAGGGCAAGAAAGTGTGCGAAAAGCGCAAAGAGTTAATGAAGGCCCAGCAAGCCCAACATGAGCTGGCTAAACAGCAGCTTGAGTCGAATCAACGTAAGTTTTAGCTCGCTCAAGTACATTTTTTGGCTGCATAGAGCAAACGATTTGCGACAACCCACATAGACTATGAGCTCAATAGACACTCCTCGCCCAACGGCAAGCCAATCAATGGCCGATTCTCAAGCCCCAGCCACTGATCAAAGCAGTGCTGATTATCTGGCACAAAAGCCGCCGATTAACGGTGAGATAAGAGAGCATGAGGGCAAGATCTGTATTTTTTTCGATGGGCATTGGGTGCGTTACTATGCTGCGCCGCCGAATACGCTTTCTGAGAAAAAAACGTTGATCGTGTCGCTACAAAAACGCGTATTTCATCACACTGAGCCCGGTATTAATTCACCTGGATGGCGCACCGAGATCGCACGCAAGTACTATGAGCAAGAAACCGACTTAGCGCGTAAGCGCGTTAACGCGGCGATGTTGGCCGGCTCTTTGTTTAATCGAGCGGTAGATTTGTTTGCCAGCATCGTAGACATAGAAAAGAAAGGTGTTCACGTAGACGAAGACAATCCACTGATGCGTCAATGTGAAGCGTGCTTCATGGAAGCCCTGCAGCTTGGTAAAGAAGTTAAACACTTCAGCGGAGAAGAGGGCGTTGATGAACTGTGGGGTGAGCCCTTTAAGGCCTTTTCAATGCCACCCGAGAAATTCTTTAAAAGCCGCTTTATCAAGCTAGCACAGACTTTCTCGGCTATCGATAAGATCATTGATCGTATGCGAGATGTGTATGTGCAAGTCCAAGGCTTCGAGCAAGTGTTACCGATGCTAGAGGAGCTAAGGGTTGCGGCCAAGACTGAATCTGAAACGATGCGACGAGATGAAGTCATTTTTGAAATATGGCCTCGTTATGTTGCTGCTAAAGAAGCTATCAAGACGTTCAAGCCTTGTGGTCTCTCTCCGCAAACTGACAAGATTCGTTATTGGGAAGACGGACTTAGACTGTTGCAGATGGGTGTGAGGGTTGTTGGATATATCAGCGAGGTACGCGTACCTATGCCAGTGACTACCGAGAATTTTCTCGCTCGCTGCGACCGCTACCAGCAATCGGGATCATTGGATAGAGAATTTTCAATCCCATCCAGTTGTTTTGAGCCTTCGTCAAGCGGCTCACAAGGTTGAAGCGGCTTCGTACGCAAAAACCAGAGCATCGTTAAACAGGAAACTTCGCGAGACCTATGAAGCTAAGGCAATTCCAATATGTGGTTGAAGTCGTTCGAAACGGCATGAATGTGACCGCAGCGGCTGAGAAACTCTATACTTCTCAGCCGGGTGTCAGCAGCCAGATTAAGCGTTTGGAAGAGGAATTGGGCTTAACCCTATTCGAGCGGGCTGGCAAGCACCTCAATGGACTCACACCTGAAGGAAAGTTACTGGTCGCTCGATTCGAGACAATTTTGGATGAAGTCGACAATATTAAAAGTATTGC
>CAZOIG010000006.1:0-8233 GCA_964579235.1 uncultured Gammaproteobacteria bacterium | reverse complement strand
CAAACAACGCCAAATAGATGTGGCAATGCAATTGTTTGAGGTGATGGGTATCGCGCGCGAAGACAAAGAAAAGCGCATGGATTGGATGCTGAGAGGGTTTCGTCAATTCGATGCACCGGTTTCTTTAGTGCTCACCTATCCAAAGTTTTTAGAGCCGGCTGCGATCACTCAGTTTTCTCTCGGTTCGCTCGCTTATGGCATTGTACTCGCGGCGTGGGAGCGTGGCATTGGTTGCGTTATAAATGGACAGGGCATTATGCAGTCAGATGTCGTGCACAAATACGCAGGCATTCCAGATGATGAAGCAATAATGATTTGTATCGCAATGGGCTATCCTGATGAGAACTTTCCAGCTAACGGTGTCCGCTCAGTGAGAGCCGATAATAGTGAGTTTGTTACTTACGTTGGGTTCGACGAATAGACTGAAGTAGATCCCAGTGTTGTACGATATACGATTCAAAGTGTGAGCGGAGGTTGAAGATGCAATACGATGTTAATACCCCAGCAGAGTACTTAAAGGCTTTAGACTTGGATTGGCGAAAAGACAAACTTCTCGAGTTGAGAAGCATTATTCTTAAACAAGACGCTGATATCGAAGAAAGCATCAACTATAAGATGCTCTGCTACCGATTGAACGGTGCCGAGCTGCTTCACCTGAATGCCCAAAAAGGTACAGTAAGTCTTTATTGTGGAAACATCGAAAAGGTCGATCCTGATGGCGTTCTATTAAACGGACTCAATCTGGGCAAGGGTTGTATTCGTCTAAGCAAAACCAAGGATGTGGTCGAGTCTGGTGTTGCGGCATTTATTGCACGCGCGGTTAGGTTGCGCAAAGATGGGATGGATTTATCTTGTTAAACTAAAACAGCCCTAAATCGTTAAACTGATTTTTTGTTCCTTACATCAACTTCTATTTCGTTTTTTCTATGAAAACCAAAAAGCCGAGCAATTTTCCCACAGTGTTTAGAACAATCTTTACCCAAAGCGCTTTGTTAGTTGGAGCGGCATTTTTAAGCGTTTCGTCGGCTTGGGCTAATCAACCGCTATTTGAATCTGAAGAAGCGCTTGATGCTGTGCTTACCGTACCGTTGAACCTGATATACGGGGAGAAGGGTCGAGATGAGCGACCCTATCATCAAGGTGAATTGACCTATCAGGCAGCAGCTAACGCCGAGCAGAGTGTGCCAGTAAAGGTTAAAACTCGCGGAAACTATCGGCGCGCAAATTGTGATTTGCCGCCGCTGCGTTTGAATTTCGCCAAGCGCTCAGTCAAGCAAACCCTTTTTCATGGCCAAGACAAAATGAAATTGGTTGGCCCGTGCAAGCCCGGCGGCATTTACAAGGACTTGGTGGGTTTAGAATTTTTAGCCTATCAAGTATTTGAGCTGGTGAGCGATTATGCGCTAGAAACCCGCGCCATGAACCTAAACTATGTTGATGCGAATCAACAGGTCAAGTCTCGCACTTCACAGGCGTTTGTGATTGAAGACATTAGTGATTTAGCGAAACGTAAGAAGCTAAAGTCGATCGAGCCACAAACGGTTAAGCGCATCGAGTTAGACAAAACTGAGAGCGCCTTGCTTGAGATGTTTGCTTTGTTTATCGCCAACAATGATTACTCCACGCTTACCGGTATGCCAGGCGATGCCTGCTGTCACAATGTAGCCTTATTGTCACAAGCGAGCGCAAAAGATTCGCCGGGGCAGCAGCCAAAAATATTGATTCCTGTGCCGTATGATTTTGATATGTCTGGATTGGTCGATGCACCTTACGCAGCCCCGCCCGGAACCTTGCCGATAAGAAAAGTGCGTCAGCGTTACTTTAACGGCCTGTGTAAAGACGATGCGTACTTCATTGCTGCGGCGGATAAGTTTAGAGTTAATAAGGCCGCCATTTTTGCCATGGTTGATGGCTCCGACATGATTCGAGGGTCGGTTAAAAAGAAGACCAAGGCCTTTTTCGAGAAATTCTATGATTTGATTGACGACCCCAAGCGTTTTCAAAGCGAAGTGATCGGGCGTTGTCGAGGTGCAAAAGCCTGACCAGCCGTTGCTTTGCAAACAGACGCGAAAAGCGCCTGCACAGACGTAGCGGGCCTTTTGACACGGTTGCAGCGCTGCTTCTTAAGCCCATAAATGGCTTGAAATAAGGTTTGTGTCGGGTTGCCAGACTGGGTATATTCAGTCGCTAATCAGTGAAACAAGAAGTGCAACGTTTGACGAATCTGGATGAATTGATCAATTGGTTAACTGTTCACGAGTCCGCATTGTCGGCCGTGGCAGCTGTGACCGTAATAGTGGGCGTCCTTTACGGCTTTCTCACCTTTGTTTTTGCGCCTATTTTTCGGCGTACTACTGCATTAAAACGGCAACGCAGAATTGCTCAATCGGGCAAAGCCAAGCAAGACGGCGCCGCCACTGCTAGTTCTAGCAAACCTTCGGAAGAGTTGGGTTACAACGCAGTCTCGGTGCTGTTGTTTGACTGCAAATCCAACAACGAAGACGATGAATACATTGCTTCTGGCATTACGTCTGAAGTGATTGCTCAAATCACCAAAGTGCCTGCTATTCGGGTAAGTTCTAGAGCCACAGCGTTCTCACTGTTGTCTAGCGAAGCAGACGTTCAAGTCGTAGCTCACAATTTGCATACCCGCTACATCTTAACCGGCAGCTTGCATCATGCCGACGGTCGCATCCGTGTTATCGCGCATCTTTATGATGCGATCGTCGATCGTGACATATGGGCGCAGCAATACGATCGAGAGATTAAGTACATCTTTGACGTACAAGACGATATTGCACGACGCATCGTTGGAGCGATTCTGGGTGAGGTGAAGATGGCGGAATCCTTAATCGCGCAAGACACCCCGACTCAAGAGCTGGATGCTTGGGGCTTGGTTCAAAAAGCTTACTATTTTTGGTTAAGTTCCTTTTCACCACAAGCCATGCTTGAAGCCTGCGAAATGTTGCGCATGGCGATCAAGATCGACCCGAATTACGCGCAGGCTAAAGCGGCTTTGGCAATGATTCTTGCCAATCAGATGACGATTCGTATCGCGCCCGACTACGACGCAGCGGCGGCTGAAGCGAGTGAAATGATCGAGAGCGCGTTTAAGCAAGCGCCGAGCGACATTGATGTTTTGGAAAACGCAGGCGTTACTTGGCAGAACTTAGGCGAGAAAGTAAAAGCCGAAATGGCGCTGCGAAAAGTAGTCAAGCTAACCCCTCTCAATTTGATTGCTCGTGGTTACTTAGCGCTGTTTGTTGCCCTGACCAAGGGGCCCGCTGGGGCAGACGAGGCGATTGCAATAATTAAAGAAAACTTGGAGATAGCGCCAAGCCATCCGTCTACACCTTATTGGGAAAGCTTTTGGGCAATTGCCGAGCTTGCCAAAGGCAATTATCAATCTGCGATCGATTTGGCCAATAGTTCTTTAATTGGCCAACCCGGTTGGGCACACAATTATTTTGTGATTGCGAATGCGTCTTGTGAGCTCGATCAAGTCGATGCAGCGAAAGCTGCGATCGCGTCTGCCGCAACGATCAACCCTTTTCTCACTGCTGATCTGTACGCAGAGAACGTTGACAAGATCACCGTTGATGCAAGCTTGTCTGAGCCTTTTATTGGAGGGCTGTTAAAGCACCAACTTATTCGCCAATGAACGCAGAGTTCTTTTGGCGAAACTTCTAAAATTAATGGGGACCATCCACTATGCCGAGCCTTGATGTAAGTAAATTAGAGATAATCGCAACGGGACTCGAGTATCCCGAGGGCCCAATTTACTGCGAAGATGGCAGCATTATGTTGGTCGAGATTCGTGGCAAACGCTTAACCTTGGTTTCACCCGACGGGCAATCCATTAAAAAGATTGCCGATGTGCCCGAAGGGCCGAATGGTGCTGCGGTGGGTGCGGATGGCCATATTTATATTTGTAATGACGGCGGGTTTGAGTGGATCCCTATCCCCCCGAATAAGCCAATGATCTGGGTGGCGGGTAATCAGCCAACGGAATACGTAACGGGTAGCTTAGACCGTGTTGACGTGAGTAGCGGCAAGGTAGAAACATTATTCACTGAATGCACTAAACGTAGATCTGTTCCAGGGATAACCTCGACCGACTGGGATCCAGCGTATCGACTCTGTGGTCCAGACGATCTGGTAGTCGATAAGTTTGGTGGCATTTGGCTCAGTGATTACGGAAAAATTCGAGAGAGAGACAAAGACATAACGGGTGTTTACTACGTTAGTCCAGACTTAAAAACAATTACTCAAGCCGTCTATCCGCTGAATAATCCTAATGGGATAGCCCTATCGCCGAGTGGCGATAGGCTCTACGTGGCGTTGACGTTTGAAAGTAAAATTATTTATTTCGACCTAGACGAGCACGGCCAGATAGTGCCGAATCCCGCAACGTTAGACGGCTCCTACCTCTTAAGCGCTGACTTTGAGAAACAATCAGTCCTTGATTCGATGGCTGTGGACAGTGAGGGCAACGTGTACGTAGCCACAATGTTGGCTGACGGGCTCAACCCCGCGTCACATGGCGGAATATCCATAGTCAGCCCAGCAGGCGAAACTCAATACGTAGAGTTGGTTTTGCCGGACAATACTTTTGACCCTCTGCCTTCGAACATTTGTTTTGGAGGTGATGATATGAAAACCGCCTACATAACCTGTGGAGGATCGGGACACTTAGTGAAAGTGCCCTGTGACATACCCGGTTTAAAACTCAATTACAACGGTAGTGCCTATCCGGTGGGTAAACTATGAAAAATCTTCTAAAGTCGTTGCAGCACTTTTTTGAAAAATTGATTCGTCTATTGGTTTTGTTAGTGTCGAAGCTTTTTACAAAAAAGGCCTTAAAGTGGTTCGGTGTAATCTTGCTTCTGCTGTTTCTCGGTACTTATGCATTCTTGTGGAAAATTTCTAACTACCCAGATATTCCAGCCTATCAAGAAATCAGCGAATACCGCTTTCTTAACCAGAGCGCTGAGAAACTATGCGATAACCCTAACCCTAAAAATACTGATCCAGCTGACCCTAACAATGATCTAAAGATTCCAGCCTATCAAGGTTGGTGTGCGGAGCAGCGGCAACACTATTATCGCCTTCCACAAGGTACGGATTTTTTCGGACTACAGTACGATTGGATGGCCGCGTTGGAAAAACCAGTTGGTAAGGACTTGCTCATTACCCGCGAGTACATGCAGCGCTTAGGTTACATTTATGACCCATCTCCAAAACCCAATGAGTTAAACCCGCATGATTTACCGGTCGGACTGACCTGGCATATCGATCCAGAGTCGAAGAAGAAGATTTTGGATGTTAGCTGCGCTGCATGTCATTCTGCGCAGATGACCTTTGAAGGAACCGGAATCGTTATTGACGGCGGCCCAGGTGGGCATGCTTTGCCATCTTTAACACCAACCCAGTTTATGGCGAACAGCATCGTCTCGTTGTTGGTGACGTATATAAACCCTTTAAAGTTTAATCGTTTCGCAAACAAGGTGCTCGCTGATGTACCAGAAGAAGAGTATTCGGCGGCAAAGAAAGAACTTCGAAAAGAAACTTGGCAGACCATCAAAAAGGCCCTGACTTACGCGCGCTATAACCTTTTTCTTTATCCAACTGAAGAGGGTTACGGCAGAACCGATGGGCTTGGTCGTATCGCTAATACGGTCTACGGCGACTATATGACGCCAGACAATTATCGCATCGCCGACGCACCGGTTAATTACCCTCACGTATGGGATATCTGGGCGTTCGATTGGGTTCAATGGATGGGCTCTGTTCGGCAGGCGATGGCACGAAACGTTAATGAAGCCATGGGCACTCGTTCAAAAGTGAATCTAGTGCATGAGAATAATTTGTACGAAAACACGGTGATGATGCCCGAAATGCACTGCATCGAAACAACATTGCAGCATCTTGAGCCACCAGCTTGGCCAGAGGATTTGTTTGGTGCGATTGATCGTGATCTTGCTGAGAAAGGTAAAACGATCTTTGAGGATACCTGCCAAAAATGCCATGGCCCATTCCCTCGGGTTGCGGTAGACGGCAAGGTTAATTATAAGGATGCGGCCAAGACTCATTCCTGCACAACTTGTCACGGGCCCTTGATGGATATTGACGGTAAGTTGGTGGACCTTGAAGACCCCACCGATCACCCAACTGTTAAAGTTGATGACGGTAAATGGTTTGGCGAACAGCCGCCTGAGTATCGTGATCAATACGGCAGGGGGGGCTATTGGGAAATGATTCACATTCCGTTGGAATATATTGGAACGGACCCAACGTCAGCCGAAAACATGATCAATTATCGTTACGACATCAGCAGCGTGGTTGATCTGATTAAGAAGAATCAAGAGCAAGGCTCGGTTTTGCGTTTACCCGATCCTGAGAAAATCCCCGATCCAAGCAACACTGAGTTTGCAGCCGGTTTGTCGTTTCTTGGCGGCGAAGTACGTTACAAACAGTATCGAGAGTGGGAGTTAAATCAAGCAGACGGCTATACCCCGAAAGAAGAACGAATTGATGCCGTCAAGGATTTGGATGGTTTCGGTGAGTTGGATAATCCGGTGGCGTGGCGCGCATATCGGCCTCGACCGCTCGAAGCGATCTGGGCGACAGCGCCATACCTGCATAACGGCTCGGTGCCTAGTATTTACCAGCTGCTATTGCCTGCTGAAGATCGGGATAGCGAGTTTTATCTTGGCCGCAAAGAGTTCGTGCCCAGCACACTCGGCTTTGATGTGTCTAAGTTCAAAGGCGGTTTTAAGTTTGATACCTCTTTAACGGGCAACTCAAATCTAGGTCACGAGTTTAATGATGGCCTTTGTGGTGATGGTGTGATCGGCTACGAGCTTGAAGATAACCCAGGCTATTGCCGACAGTTCACCGAAGACGAGCGCATGGCGATTATCGAATATCTAAAAATTCATAACGATGGTCCAAGACCTAATCCAGAGTCTGATCCTCATTGCATCAACATGACTTGGCCACACACTGATGAGGACGCATCATGAAAGCACTAATTTTAAAATGGGCCAAGCGTCTGTTCATTTTTACGTTGGCTTACGCTGGCTTGTTCGTCTTTATGTTTGTGATGCAGATGACCAATGCCGCCCTGCGTGACCCCGATGCAGATTTAACGGACAACTCTAAAGAAGCGGTTAATCAACGGAAAATTGATTACTCTGAGATCATCGAATCAGTTCGCCAACAGGTGTCACGATTTCGTACGCCTGAGTTTCAGCGCGACGCCCATGCTAAGCCGCACGGCTGTGTGAGAGCCGAGTTTGAGGTATTCAATATCGAGTCGGTTTACAACTATGGCGTGTTTTCGAAGCCGGGCCGTTATGAAGCCTGGATTCGTTACTCTAATGGCTCGGTGCCAACGATTGTTGATCCTAAGAAAGACGCGCGAGGAATGGCCATCAAAGTGATGAACGTCTCTGGCGACCAACTGTTACCCAAAAAGCTAGCGGGCAAAACGCAAGACTTCGTTATGATCAACTCGCCTAACTTTTTTATCCGTTCGATAGAGGGGTATCGCGACCTTGAGCACAAGACCGCGATTGGAAAACCGTTTACATATTTCTTAGGTGAGCATTACGTTAACCCATTGCACTGGCGTTTAAGAGAGCTGTATCTTGGTTTGAGCACGCGCAAGAAGCCGCCCCATACGCCAATCTCCACGCAATACTTTAGTGCCTCGGCTTATTCTTTAGGCCCTCACCAAATGAAGTATTCAGCAAAAGCCTGCGAAAACTATAATCCAGCCGGTGTTGATACTACCGATCCTAATTTTTTGCGTAACAGCATGCGCAGTTTGTTGCGTAATCAAGATGCGTGTATGCAGTTTATGGTGCAGTTACGCAAGCCCGACGCACGCATGCCGATTCAAGATACAACCGTAGTCTGGTCAGAAAAAGAGTCTCCTTTCGTGCCTGTCGCTCGAATCCATATACCTAAACAGGAGTTTGACTCGGCTGAGCAAAACCGCGTGTGCGAAGATTTGTCGTTCAATGTATGGCATGCAACAACCGACATTCGACCGCTCAGTTATTTGAACGAGTTGCGCAGAGATCTGTATTTGCACACCGCCGCGTTTCGAAGAGTTCGCAATGACGCCCCAATTGGAGAGCCGAATAGCTGGTGTGATTCCATGCCTTCACTCTGCGAGGAGAGTCCGGAGCTTCCTAATACTGAACTTTCTGATCGCGAGCGTGAT
>CAZOIG010000005.1:0-9904 GCA_964579235.1 uncultured Gammaproteobacteria bacterium | reverse complement strand
GCGATAACCTCATTACTGCGCGGACAGACTTTACGAGCCCCCAAAATATTTCAGAAAAACCTTGAGCAAGGATATCTTGTTTTAGAAGATTTTGGATCGACCACGTTTTTAGACCGTTTGGCGGACCAGCCTGATCTACTCTATGACCGAGCAATTGATGATTTGGTTAAACTTCAAATCGCACATTATTCGACGCCAGACGCCGAACTGGCGGCCTACTCCAAGTCTAAGCTCATAGCAGAGATGCAGCTTTTCGAGCAGTGGTATGTGAATATTCACCTTGGAGAAACACTCAACTCGGCTCAAGCCACTGTTTGGCGTGACCTTAAAGATTTTCTGGTTGCTCAATGTTTAGACCAGCCACAGGTTTGGGTTCATAGAGATTTCCACTCACGCAACCTCATGGTGTTACACGGCGGCGAGCCTGGGATAATTGATTACCAAGATATGGTGATGGGTCCCATTGCCTACGACCCTGCCTCCTTGTTCAAAGATTGCTACATCGCGTGGCCTAGAGCGCGACAACTTGGCTGGCTGCAGGAGTACTTTGCAAAACTTCAAGAAGCCAAAACGTTACTTAACAGCGATGAGCCTATTTTCGATTTTGACTATGAGCAACTCGTATATTGGTACGATATGACAGCGCTTCAGCGCCATATAAAGGTCTTAGGTATATTTTGTAGACTCAATTACAGAGACAATAAACCCAATTACATCAACGACTTACCCATGGTGAAAAGTTACGTTAATGAGGTTGTTTGCTTGTATTCCGAACTGGCTGATTTTAAGCAGCATTTCTCTGAGGTTATCGCCTAAGCCGGCTTCCAGCCCGATTTGGCTCGCGCAAACACTATGCAAATCACAGCGTTCATACTCGCGGCAGGCAGAGGGCAGCGGATGTTACCTCTGACCAAAACCACACCCAAGCCCTTGCTCAAAGTCGGTGATAACAGCCTGCTAGATAGACATCTAATTAGTCTCAACAGTGTCGCACCATCTTTGACTTACGCACCCAAGGCAACCATACCCAAGGCTGAACCCGTGTTACCTGTGGTAATCAATGTGGCCTACTTGGGCGAGCAAATCATCACCCACCTCGAACACCATAGTTATCAAAATCTGGATATTCAAATTTCAGATGAGCGCAATTGCGATGCTTTGGAGACTGCTGGCGGCATTATTAATGCCCTACCATTGATCAAGACCGAGTTCTTTTTGCTGATAAACGCCGACGTATACACTGATCTAGATTTTGGCGCCTTTTGGCAACGTGCAAGCAAAGCACTAAATGACCAAAACCGGGCTGCCTACCTGGGTTTAGTCGAAAATCCATCTCATCACCCAAATGGTGATTTTTACATTAAAGAGAGCGGCTCAATCAGTGCTCCAGACTCGGAAAATTCTATGGCGCCTAAATCTAAGTCAGATGGTCTTCGCAACCGCTATACGTTTTCAGGCATTAGTGCCTACCGCACCGACGCGTTTTATAAGTTTGATTCTGGGTCACGTTCCATGGCATCTTTGCTGCGAGCGTGGATGGCTGAAGATAAGGTGTGCGGCGAGAAACTTAGCGCACAATGGGTGGACGTAGGTACACCCGAGCGACTGCGAGAACTAAACCAGACTTTGGTTTAATGCACCCAGCTAAACGCAGTCAAACTGCATTGCGAGGAGTAATTAGATCGGTAAAACGAGTGGCAAGGCTCTCTCCCAGCGCCTCGACCTGCAGGTCATGCCACTGCGTCGCGCTAAGGCAATCCCTTAGTTGTGTAACGCGTAAACCTTTGAAACCACAAGGGTCAATATTCCTAAATGGCTGCAAATCCATATCCACGTTGAAGCTCAAACCGTGATAGCTCATTCCATTTTTAACGCGCAAGCCCAGTGCCGCAATTTTAGCGTCGTTCACATAGACACCCGGCGCGTTCTCGCGTCGCACTGCCTCAATCGAAAAATCAGCTAGCAGGTCGATTACAGCCTGCTCTAGTGTCTCTACGAGCGCTTTCACGCCCAAACCCAAATCGCGCAAATTCAGTAATGGATACATAACGATCTGGCCAGGTCCGTGATACGTAATCTGACCTCCGCGGTCACTCTTAACCACGGGAATTTCGCTAGGTAATAGCGTAATTTGCTCACAACTCGTTCCCTGAGTGTAAATCGGCGGATGCTCAAGCAACCAGATCTGGTTGTGTCTATCTGACAGAGGCAAGGCGGCAAGCTCTTGCATCCTAGTTTGGGTCGGTAGATAGTCCAGACGCCCCTTGCTAAACAGCTCAATTCCCGTACGACCCAGCTCACCTGGGTACGCCTTCAATTCAAGCCGTCTCGACGAAGATAAACTCGGGACTATATTCATAATTCTTATGTGCCGGCAGTTTGATTTAGTGCAAAAGCTCGGGAGCGACGGCGTTTAAAGAGTCATGACAACGTGCTCTGACGCTGCCAATTCTTGATAGACACCTTCCAGCTCTGCTCGGCTGTCCAGTACCATTGATACGCTCACCGATTCAAATTTACCGGTTCTGGAGTCTACTGATTTTGTAGCAAGAATTCGTTCTGCTGGGATTCGCCTAGCGACCAAATCAGCAATCAATACTTCAAAATCCACCCCTTCTGCCGCACGGCACATGGCTTTGCACTGAAATTCTAGCGGGTATTCCAGTAAATCGAACCCGTCTTTTACGTCGTCTTTATTCATAGTTCTTGGTCCTGCCCAATTAGCCACTTTATGGATTGGGCGGGGCGCTAAAAAATTGTTTGTATACAGAGTCTTTCAAACGTTTAAACAGACCACCCTCTGGTACGGCGCTCATCGCCACTAGAGGTACATCCAATAGTGGCTTTCCGTCTAAATACAAGGCGGCCACCCCTACTGGTTGCTCAATTTGAATCGGCGCATCGAACGCTGGTGCCATCTGTAAACGGGTTTCGATATCTGCGAGACGGCCCCGCGGGACAACCACATTGACTTGCGACTGCGGTGCGACACGCACCTCATCGAATTCGCCGCCGAAGACCCTGACCTGCGCAACACCGCCCTGCTCTGCAAGCACTTCGCCCGTGTCAAATGCATCAAAGCCGTATTCAAGCAGCTCAGTGACCGCCCGTTCCCTAGCCGGGACACTCTCTGTGCCGAGCACTACGGCGATCCAACGCTGGCCTTGCCTTTGAGAGCTGGCCACTAGGCAATACCCTGCTTCATCGGTGTAACCTGTCTTGAGACCGTCTACCCCGATATTTTTCCATAACAATTTATTGCGATTAAACTGGCGAATACCGTTGTGTTCGTACTCTTTTACGCCATACCAAGGATAGTACTCGTCAAAGTCGTTAATGATCGCATTACTCAAACGCAGGATGTCGACCGCTGACATGTAATGAGAATCTGCTGGAAGACCAGACGCGTTTTTAAAATTCGATTGCTCGAGCCCTATTTTCCCCGCGTAATCATTCATCAGCATTGCGAAGCGCTCTTCGCTGCCGCTAACGTGCTCGGCTAAAGCCACCGACGCATCATTACCAGACTGAATAATTGTGCTCTTAAGCAAATGCCTTAAGTTGATCGTTGTATTGACATCAGCGAACATTCTCGAGCCTTCGCTGCGCCAAGCTTTTTCGCTGATCGCCACTTCATCGTCAAAGGCTATAGAGCCTTTTTCCAACTCCGCGAACACCACGTAGTTCATCATTAGTTTGGTAATGCTGGCAGGCGGTTGCGCAGTGAAACCATTTGAATGCGCGACTATCCAGCCGCTGTTCGCCTCCATCAACGCCCAAGCCACGGTGGGCACACTCGGGCTAAAGCCTTGAGTGGGCAACTTGGGTGATTGCGCACCAATATTGAGCGAGAACGCGAATAAAAAAGCTGTGCAGATGAGACGTTTCAAGTTTTTCTCCAAGAACATAGGTCCAAGAACATAGATTTAGAAGCTAAACGACCGAGGCAAAGCAACGCCCCAATTTTGCTAATTGCTTAGTTGTGACAAGTTCGAGCGTTCAAACTCTTGACGAATCGACCCCGCCAACTCATGCACCGCCATCGCGTATAAAACACTTTGGTTGTAACGCGTGATGACATAAAAATTTTCGTGCGTGAAAAAATACTGGTCAATCACCTCTTGTTGTTGTGTCTCGCGGGCGGGTTCGCTGACTTGCTTAGCGTTCGAAGTCGTATTATTGAGTTGCCACTTTGATCCCGTCTCAGCGCTTTTCGACGTTGGGGACTTTGATACAGCTTGAGCTACACGAGCAGACTGAGGAAGCTTTAGCTGCTGACCACGATAAATTTTGCCGCTTTTATCAACCTTATTGAGCTTCATTAACGCTCTGCATGACACCGAGTGAGCTTCCGCGATCTGGCAAATAGTATCGCCAGCTCTCACTAGATAGAGCCCTGTGCTGCTTGAATCGTGGACTACTTCCGCTGCATTCAACCAAAGTACGTTGAGTTTTTCGTCGCTCGGTATTGAGGCACTGACTGGGGCGCCTAATTCTCGCAAGGACTGGGCGGTATGCTTTACTGCGCGCTTACGGCTCGCCAACTCTTTTACTGCGCTCGGCACAGTCGATACGGCATTTGAAACAACGGGCTGATCTTTCAACCAGCCGTTTTCAACAAAGTAATTAGCTATGCTGCCGATCGCATCGCTTGGCGTATCGATTAAATCAGTCTTACCATCACCAGAAAAGTCCACCGCATAGTGCCGATAGCTGCTTGAGATGAACTGCGGATAACCCATAGCGCCCGCGTACGAACCTTTGACCTCATCAATCGCAAAATCATTCTCTTTTGCCAGAATCAAAAAGTGCTTTAGCTCACTGGCGAAAAAGGCGCTTCGACGTGGAAAATCCACAATCAAAGAAACCAATGCGTCCAGAACACGATGCGAGCCTTTGTATTTGCCGAAGCGAGATTCAACCGCGATGATTGCAACGATGTATTCTGCAGGCACGCCGTACTCTTGCTCAGCTCGACTCAGAGCCTCTGAATGCTCGGCCCAAAACGCAGCGCCATCGGCAAAGCGTTCACTCTGCATAAAAATCTTACGATACTTGCCCCAAGTAAACTTTGATTCAGCTGGGTTTTTCATGGCGTCCAATATTTTGTTTTGGATGACTGCGCCACCTATCAATTCCTGCAGTTCTTGTTCAGTGTAAACGTTCTCCGCCACCAATTCGTCAACCACCTTTTTTAGATTCGGGTGGGCATCGACCGACACAGCATTGGAGTTAATCGAAATTCCGAAAAAAGTGAGCAACATAAAAGGCACTGCAGCCACTCGCCAGTACCTAGACGAAAAACTGGGTGAGGAATTGAACCCATTTTGAGGAGCTCTGAAACTTAAAAACCTACCCAAACCATTTATTGCAATCATAGTACTCCGTGTTGGCAAACTTCAGCGCTCACCAGATTAGTGATCAGTTTTCAGCAACTCTTACGGCTGGTTGAAAATTGTGTGTTAAACAAAAACTCTCTTTTTTTATTTTGTAATGGAGTATCGCGACATCTTCAATGCGACATCAGCCGTTGATGCGAGTGTATGCCCATGAGTATTCCGAAGCCGGCCATCAAGGTAACCATAGACGTGCCGCCATAACTGATAAGCGGTAGGGGCACACCAACGACTGGCAACATCCCAGACACCATCCCAATGTTCACAAATACGTAAAAGATAAACGTCATCGAAATACTGCCGCCGAGCAAACGCAAGAACGAATCCTTCGACATATAAGAGATGTACAAGCCCCGTGCGGTTACCAAGGCGTACAACATCAACAACATGAACACCCCAACAAAGCCGAACTCTTCAGAAAATACTGAAAAAATAAAATCGGTATGACGCTCAGGAATAAACTCCAATTGCGACTGGCTTCCTTGCAGCCAACCTTTACCTTGCGCGCCACCGGAGCCGATCGCAATCATCGACTGGATACTGTGATAGCCCGCACCCAAGGGGTCCGACCATGGGTCGAATAAAGTCATTATCCGTTTTTGCTGATACGGGTGCAGAAAATTAAACAACACCGGCAGCGAAATTATACCTAATATGCCGAGGACGATGATATTGCGCCAAGCAAAACCTGCCAGAAAAACAATCACCACCCCAGACAACATGATCATAATCGTCGTGCCTAAGTCGGGCTGTTCCAGAATCAAAAAAGCTGGAATAAACAACACCGATAAAGCCAATATCAAATTGGTCAACGACGGCGGCATACTCCGACGCGCAAGCACCCAAGCCACCATCATTGGTACGCCGAGTTTCATAACTTCTGAGGGCTGAAACCGCATGAAGCCTAAGTCCAACCAACGTTGCGCGCCCTTGCCTGTGTAGCCAAAGAAAAACACCAAGACCAGCAAAAATAGGCCAGCGCCATAAATCATAGGAGCCCAGCGATACCATGATTCAGGGCGGACTTGCGCCATAGCAAATAAAACGAAAAACGCGACCGCTAAACGTATCGACTGATTAATAATCAAGCGTGGATTTTCGCCGCCAGCGCTCCACAAAATCACCAGACTGGTGACACTGAGCAAAAATAGACCAATCACCAAGGGCCAGTCCACCTTAATACTAAACATGGTCTAGTGCCCCTGCGCAGCGCTAACTTGCGCCAGCGATTGCTCTTGTGCAGTGTCTAGATCGAGCGAAGGGTTGTTCTCGAAATAATAGTCGAACAGTTCGCGAGCGATTGGTGAAGCCACTGAACTACCCCCACCACCGTTCTCAACTACAACTGCAATCGCTATTCGTGGTTCTTCAACAGGCGCAAAGGCAATAAAAAGAGCGTGATCTTTTTGAAACTCATTGAGAATAGACTCATCATAAGTAGCGCCTTGTGCGATGGAGACCACCTGCGCGGTACCCGTCTTGCCGGCCATACTGTAATCCTTGTTTAACCCTGCATAATAGTAGGCAGTACCTTTAGGGTCCTCCACAACACTGCGCATGCCATCTAAAATTAAATCAAAATTGGCGTCGCTGAACTCAGCACGTTCTTCGTCATGAGGTATCGGCGGCATTTCCAGAGCGGTGAACGAACCCTCTGAGCGTTCCAACAGGTGATTCACTAACCGCGGCTGTATGCGTTCACCGCGATTCGCAATAGTCGACGCCATAACCCCTAACTGCAATGGCGTCGTCAATGTGAAACCCTGACCGATACCCGTGATCAGCGTCTCGCCGGGATACCAAACAACGCCTCTCACATCACGCTTCCATTCACGCGATGGCATCAGTCCGTTGGGCTCACCGACCAAATCAATGCCGGTCTTATTACCTATTCCAAACTTAACCAAGAAATCGTGCATCTTATCGATGCCTAGACTATTGGCTAGCTGATAATAAAAAACATCACACGACTTCATAATCGAGTCGATTAATCCGGTGGCACCGTGGCCGGCACGCTTCCAACATCTATAGCGATGCGTGCTACCCTTAAGCGTAAAATAGCCGGGACAATTCACCTGCTTAGACGGCGACCATCCGTTCTCAAGTCCAGCCAAAGAAACCAGTTGCTTGATGGTTGATCCGGGTGCGTATCGGCCATACAAGGCTCGATTGAGTAAAGGCCGATACGGATCATCGCGCAACTCACCGTAGGAACGATGATCAATACCGTTAACAAACTTGTTCGGGTCGTACACCGGGTTACTTACAAATGCGAGTACGCCGCCGTTGGAGGGGTCTATAGCGACCACTGAGCCACGACGGTCACCGAGTAGTTGGCGCGCCTTAACCTGTAGTTCTGCATCAATATTCAACACAATATCATTGCCTGATACAGCGGGGACACGATCTAGAGTGCGAATAGGACGACCGTGAGCATTAGTCTCTATTTGCTCAAACCCAACCTTACCCAAGAGCTGCTCTTCGTAATATTGCTCTATGCCGAGTTTGCCGATGTATTGAGTGCCCTTGTAAGCCTGTGGGTCTATCTCATTTTTTTCTCGCTGATTAATTCGGCCGACATAGCCGAGCACATGCACCAGCTCGCCACCGTACGGATAAGAGCGCTGCAACCTAGCCTGCACTTGAGCGCCCGGAAAACGATGCTGATTAACCATAAAGCGAGCCACTTCGGCTTCACTCAAGTTGAGCTTAAGGGTATGCGCTTCAAAACCTGGTCTAGCTCTCAAGCCGGTTCTAAAGCGTTGAATCTGATTAGGACTCAGCATTACGATGCGTGCGACTTCGTCGAGTAAGGCATCCATATTGCTGACTTGGTCAGGAACGATCTCAAGCGTAAAGATTGGCACGTTCTCGGCTAAGACCCGCCCTTTACGATCATAGATTTGCCCACGAATTGGCGGCACAGCCACCAAACGAACGCGGTTATCTTTCGACAAAACATCAAATTGCTCGTGTTTATAGACCTGCAAAAACCAGACCCGCGCCATCAGCGTCAGCACTAACGCAATCAAGACCACACCTAAAAACACCAAACGGCCTTGGATGAGATTGGTCTCGTGAATGTAGTCTTTGAGTTCGAGTTGCTCCATGCCTAGAACTTATTGTGCTGTGCTGTTTTTAACGTAAGCGCGCAAATCGGCGCAATTCACTCAGAGCAATAAACACAAATGGCCACGCCATCATGCTGCCCAAAATCGAGTACCAGAAAGACCAAGTGAAACCGAAGTCTTCCACCATGCCGTATACCCAGCCCGTTAAGAGCTTGAGTATGCCCAACATAAATCCGATCAACATGGTTTGTTGCCATGTGGTCATCACTTTAAGCTGATAGCTCGACTTATTGACAAAAAAGGCAACGAACGCCAGCCCTAAACTCGCCACACCAAACGTGTTTACGGTCAACACATCCAGTATCAAGCCTACGAAAACCGCCAGCAGAGGGCCATAGCGCTCGGGCTCTACCATGCACCAAAAGATCACAACGAGAACCACCCAATCTGGCCAAAAATAGTACAAGGCGTCCGTCACGCTGATCATGCTGAGCACCAGCGCAATAAAAACTGAAAGCGTCAGCGCGACTGCGCTATTAGACTCAATCCGCGAAGTTTGCATTAGTTGGACGCCCCCTCTCTCGATAACACTAATACGCTAGTCGACTTATTCAGCGCCGCCAGCGGTTCAGCTGTCACTTCGATAAACGCCTCATCTTCGATCACTTTCACGCTGGTTATTTTGGCCACTGGGTAGCCTGCAGGAAAGCGCCCGCCTAGCCCCGAGCTCACCAACACGTCGCCCGCGATGACATCAGCATTTAGATTCATAAACGGTACATTGAGCTCAGCTAAGCTGCCCTTGCCCTGAACCACAGCACGAATCCCGTTGCGTTCTATCAGCACAGGTAATGCGTGCCCGGGGTCGGTAATCAGAGTAACAACGCTGCTCAAAGGCATGACGTCGGTAATTTGCCCGATGACTCCTTGATCATCGATTACGGCCTGACCATGACGGATACCATCGCGCAAACCTTGTCCCACTACAAAGCTGTGGCTGTCTCGATCAATACTGGCCGACATAATTGACGCCAGCAACAGCGTCTCGTCCAAGCGATCCGACGCACCCAGTAAATTGCGTAGCTCGGCGTTTTCTTTGGCAATGGATTCAAGGAGTAAAGTTTCCGCTTTGAGCTGAAAATACTCCTCCCGGAGATTTTCATAAGCAACTTTAACGTCCGGCTCGCTTTCCAATGCGGCGGCAAAGCTGTTTGCGATTGTTTGTGGAACCGCCGCCAAATACTGCACGGGTCTCAGCGTTACAGAAAACAGGTTTCTAGGCGTTGCCAACCAACTGCTGTTCGCATCCAGAATAATAAGTACTACGGACAAGATGACGGCGAAAACTAAACGAATCCCATCTGGGTCGCGCCTGAATCGATTAGCCATGTTTAGCTTTATTCTGGTCGTAAAGAACGTTCATTCAGAGCCTACGAT
>CAZOIG010000004.1:0-1577 GCA_964579235.1 uncultured Gammaproteobacteria bacterium | reverse complement strand
AGCGTGGCTTGGAAATTGAGCTGAACCCTGCCGACCTGATTACCCTCACAAACGCCACCTCGGCACGCATTGCCGCATAAGTTGCGTCACTTGAAATAAATCGATGAACGAGCAAAGACTAGGCTTTTGGCTGGGGGTTTTAGCCGCAGCCTCATTTGGCTTAACGCTACCCATGACGCGGCTTGCCCTACCCTATCTTGAGCCCGTTTTTTTGGCCTCTGGTCGATCGCTTCTAGCGGGCATCATAGCCGCACTAATACTGATTTTGACTCGAGCACCTTTGATAAAACGCACTGATATCAAAGATTTATTGATCGTAGCAGGTGGCGTAGTCATCGGCTTTCCGGTGTTGTCGGCTACGGCTATGCAAACCGTACCCGCCGCTCACGGCGGGGTTATTTTGGGCATTCTGCCCTTGGCCACTGCCTGCATCGCCGTATTAGTCAGCGCCGAGCGGCCTAGTGTCTGGTTTTGGTTGGCGGGCGTGGCGGGGGCTATTGTAGTGATTCTGTACTCGCTGGGTACAGACCCCTGCTCTGCTGACCCGAGCCTAAGGCTCAGTGATTGCAGTCCAACTCCCTCTGAGCAGCCGATTTGGGGAATCAGTTGGGGGCATGGTTTGCTGTTTTTAGCGGTGATCGCTGCGGCGATCGGTTACGCGGTGGGAGCCGTAGTTAGCTCACGTATGCCCGCATGGCGGGTTATCTGTTGGGCATTGGTGTTGTCTCTTCCTTTTACTTTAAGCAGCAGCGTCATTTTTTACTCTGACAACATTTTCACGCTGAGTGCCACAGCTTGGGGGGCGTTTCTTTATCTTGCATTGGTCTCGCAGTTAATTGGCTTTTTTATTTGGTACAAAGCTCTGGCATTGGGTGGCATAGCAAAAGTCTCGCAAACCCAATTACTGCAACCCTTTGTCACCATTCTTGGTGCCGCAGTTCTGCTTGGCGAAGTGATCGATAGTCGAACCTTAGTGTTTGCCGTGCTGGTTATATCAATCGTTTGGTTGGGCAGAAACGCACGAATCAATTAGACTAAGTATTCGCGTCGTCTGCCCTTGGCGGCTATCTCATTTTTTAAGCACACATTTATGAGCACTCGTATGAGTAATAGCAATTCAAGTCTAAATATCCGGCCTGCAACACGTGATGACGCAGCCACTATCTATCAATTCGTGATCGATTTGGCGATCTATGAGCGCGCAGAGCATGAAGTGAAAGCCAGTGAACAACATGTGCTCGACACTCTATTTTGTGAGCAACCTCAAGCGCATGCTTTGATCGCAGAGATCGATTCCAAACCGGTTGGTTTCGCTGTGTACTTTTTCAGCTATTCGACCTGGTTAGGCAAACATGGGATCTACCTAGAAGATCTATACGTTACACCCGAGTCGCGCGGGCACGGCGCTGGCAAGGCGCTCTTACACAGGCTGGCGAACATTGCGGTAGAAAAAGACTGCGGTCGAGTTGAGTGGAGCGTTTTAGATTGGAATGAGCCGTCGATTGAATTTTACAAATCGCTTGGAGCTCAAGCTAAGGATGGCTGGACGGTTTATCGTTTAGAAGGCGATACCTTAA
>CAZOIG010000003.1:0-9493 GCA_964579235.1 uncultured Gammaproteobacteria bacterium | reverse complement strand
TTCTAGTGCTGTTAGGTGGCTAGAATACAAATGCTACGAATACTGACTTGCAGCCTACGCCAAGTCGTCAGCAAGAAAGCGACGATTAGATAGTGACTAGTGTTGGGCTTTAGACAAAAAATCTAAGCGGCTGCTCGGAATAAAGCTATTTGTCAGAATCTACTTAAGTAAACGAAAAAAGCCTGGAAATGGATGCCACCGTTGCCGATGACATCCATTTATCAGACTAATAGTGCTTATAGTTTAGAACCTGTAGCTCGCACCGAAAGTAATCCGACGATCAGGAATACCTACGAAACATAGAGGTCCAGTTTCACTAACACAGCGTTGCTCAACACCTTCCTCAAGCAAGTTAACAACTTCTACACCAACATTGAGGTTGTCTGTCACATCATAGTTGATGCTGGCATTCAATTGGCCTCTGTCTAGAGTGTTAACTGGGAAGCTGAACGTACTACTACCACTTGTGTTGGCGCCGCCACCGAAATCATTGGTGCGGAAACCTTCACGCCATGTGTAGCGAGCTCGTGCAGACCAACCGTGCTTCTCATAGAAAAGCGTAAAGTTGTAAGCGTCTTCAGAGAAATCCAACAAACCGCGATCGATGCTTACATCACCCAGTACCGCTAAGCCACGACCAGAAGTAGTGTCAACTTCTGAACCACCGCTAAAGTCTTGGTGAGTGTAGTTTACGATCACACCGAAACCAGACGCCCAACCAAGTTGGTCTTCGTAGCTAGACAAGTCATATTGAAATGCCAACTCGACACCAGTTTGAGTAGTAGTCTCTGGATCGTTACCAGGTTGCGTAAAGTCAACACATAGTCCTAGCGTATTTGGATCACCCAAAATGTTTGGAACTACTGTTGGGTTGAAGATACCGCCACCAGGACATGAAGGATCAGTTTCACGTGCTAAACCACCAGCGTTGTCTGAAGGAACAAGCAATGCACCTTCAAAGTCTTGACCAAAGATGTTGGTACGCTCTTTGCGGAAGTAACCAATGCTGGCTACTGCTGCTGGAGCGAAATACCACTCTGCAGCGATATCAAAAGAGTCAACTTCTTCAGGTTCTAGACCTGGGTTACCCAAAGCAACCGCTGTGTTCTCTTGGTTATCAAACGTAAACGCTGTATTCAAGTCGTTGAAATCTGGGCGACGGATATCTGAACCGTAGCCTAAACGAACAATCAAGTCTTCACGTACGTTTGCAACGATATTGATTCGAGGAAGAATGAAGTCGTATTCACCCTTAGTTGAAACCAATGATCTGTTACCAGCCGCGTCTTCAGGACCAAATGCCACTGAATCTACTTCTGTTTCTACGTAACGCAAACCAAAGTTACCGCGGAAGATACCGTGCTCAAAATTCGCTTGTGCGTATAGAGACGTGGTTTCTTCACTTACGTCAAAAAATTGATTTGGATCAGAGCGAAGATTAAGAATATCTGGGCTCGCTGGATCATGTGCAATAACCGCTGCTTGTAAAGCATTGATCACGCCTTGCTGATCTGAGAACGCTAGATCTGGGTCAACCAATAGGAAGTTCTCGATAAACAAGCTACGGCCGTCGCCTGAACCAAAGTTGCTTGGTCCTGGAACGAGAAGGTCAGCAAACAAAAGGCCATTCGGGCTATCAACCATTCGGCTGAAACCACCAATACGGTCTTCAACGTCGTTAAACTTACTAGACGATTCGTTGTAGCGCGCACCGAAATCAACAGAAGTGATGGCTTTCCAATCTAGATCGTAAGTGAAGTCTGCACGAAGCGCGTCTTCAGAGTTCTCAGTCGTGTTACGACCAACAATCACCTGATCAAGCACCACGTTAGCTGGATTCAACAAGTCGGCTCTTGTAGGCGCGAATGGCGAATCAAAGTTAATACCAAATGCCAAAGTGCCGCCAGAAAGGTCATAACGGAACGGTACGCAGTTATCGTTGCTGGTGCCATCCAATGGGCAACTTGGGTTAATGAAGTTCAACGTTGAACTCAAGTTAGGATTAACAGTGTCAGACGATGACGATGCTAATTCAAATCTTGAAGCCAATTTGTCGTTGATTTGCCACTCTGCGGCTAATGTGAATACTTCACTGTCGGTTACTCGAGCACCAGTATCACTAGAGAAACGTAGGTTTGGATCATCATCATCCAAAGCTAGATCCGGCTCGATTGTGCCAGCTAACGCAGCTGGGAAACGGCCTGGACCAACACCGAAGTCAACTGTTTCAAAAGCGGTAGGAATACTCACGTTACGGAACGCGCTTACACCAGAAGCTTGTAGACGGTATGAATCTTGGCTTCTTTCTTGCTCATTAATAATCGCGTCGAAAGAAAACTTAAGATCATCACTAGGCGCCCACTCAAGCGTTGTAGCCAAGTTCACAGTCTCGTAGTCATCATTTTCTTGCTCTTGAACCAAGAATTGAATACCGAGGAACTCAGATGGTGAAGCACCTGGAGGTGAAGCAATATTGTCTCGGTCAGCACGAGGGCGGAAAGAAACAGCTTCTTGCTCTGTGTAACTACCACTGATCACGAAACCGAAATCGCCGTTATCAGTCGTCCAGTTATCACCCCAAGCTGCGGAAATACGTGGCTTCATGCTCTCAGTACTCAAGCTGCTGTCTTCCATTTGAACACGTACAGAACCCAAAGTTTCCTGCAGATCAAGTGGTCGAATAGTACGCAAGTTAATGGTACCACCAACAGATCCTTCAATTGTTTTTGCCTCTGGAGCTTTAGTCACCTCAACCGCGGCAATAATTGAAGCGTTAACGTCTTCAAAATCGATACCGCTACGACCAGAGCCTGAACCAACGGTTGAAACACCATTGATCTCTACTCGGTTTGCGCTGGTACCACGGATTTGTACGCCATTACCAACACCCGCTCTACGAGTAATCTGAATGCCCGTTATGTTTTCCAATACTTCCGCTAAGTTTTGGTCAGGCAATTTACCAATGTCCTCTGCAACGATCACCTCGATCAAGTTCTCAGAGTCACGTTTTTGGTTAAGTGCGTTAGCGAGAGATCCTCGAATACCGGTAACGATAACTTCTTCAATCCCTTCACTGCCGTCGCTGTCTGACTGTGCAACAGTCACACCAGAAGCCGCGGCCATGCCAAAAGCAGACGCAGCAACCAGCAATTTTTTAGCAAACGATCGCGGCACGGCACCGCCATCTCTCCTTATATTTGGTTTCTTCATTATTATTCTCACTGTTTATTTATCACGAACTATCATCGATAGTGCGGCACAATACTTACAAAATATTCAGACATTTACAACACTGATTTGTAATTTAGTTCCAAAATTGGTAATAATATTTGGTCAGAAATGCATCAAAAGCGTGCAAAAAAGAGCATATGCCCGCTGAAAACGGGTCAATTATCAGACTTTTGCACGGTTCTTGTGCGGCTCGACGAGTGGAATTCAGAGCTTAAAAGTTAACGAAGGAGCCGAATTTGTAACTTAGTAACACCCATAAAGATTGTATTACAATCAAAAATCGCTATGATTGTAAGACAATTTAGTCAGTCGTTAGATTCATGAAAATAATAATAAAAAATACGGTGAGTTTAGATAGCAATGTCCAGTAAAAAACGATTGTACGTCTCGGTTTTTAACGAGATAGCAGGTCTCATTGATTCCGGCGAGTTCCCCGTCGGCCATCGACTTCCAACCGAAAGGGAGCTGTCAGAGCGTTTCCAAGTAAGCAGGCCGACCATTAGAGAAGCCATCATCGCGCTTGAAGCCAAAGAACAAGTGTCGGTAAAACCAAGCTCAGGGGTTTATGTGCTCGGCACTAAGCTCGCGAATGACGACTTTAGCCGAGAGATCAGCGCTTTTGAACTTCTTGAAGCAAGAGTTCTGATCGAGGGCGAGGCCGCAGCGCTGGCCGCACGCATGATCACCCCCGAAGAGCTTAAAGAACTAGCGAAAGCACTGAAGGAAATCGAACGCGAAGACATTAAGAACATTGCAACGTCTGGAGTTGACCGCGAGTTTCATACGATCATCGCCAACGCTACACACAATCGAGTCATTTCAAAACAGATACTCAACCTGTGGGATATTCAAGAAAACTTTGACCACATTTTTGAGACGCATCAGACTCTATGTGTGCGAGACGCTCATTCGGTCACCGCTGATCACGTCGCGATCTATGACGCGATTGCTGCCGGCGATGCGGCGCAAGCACGGACCGCAATGCGAAACCATTTTTCAGACTTGCTTGAAGCCATGCATGACGCCTCAGAGCGCGAAGCCGTTGAAGCAACTAAACGCAAAGCTTCGCAACTTCGCGAACGCTTCAGCGTTCTGCAGCCCTGATTGAAAAAAGACATGGGGCAGGCTTTATGCCATGCCCTGGTTCACACGCTGTATATTGCGTCCTGCAACAACTTGAGCAGAAGACCACAACTCAAGCTTAATCGTCCTTGCGTGACCGCCAGCGGCATAACGCAAAATGCCGCAAAGAACCATCCTCGAATCACCTCGCACAAAACTTAAAATAAAACCTTAAAGCCACCATAATGAAATCAAACATTCTAATTGTCCTAGCTTTATCCGTTTTCGCAGCGCTCGTAGTTTCAGTAAACGCAAATGAGCGCGCGGGCTTGATTCTGACCAAGCCTGGTATCGAAAAAATTCAACGAAACCTTGGCTCCGTGCCGCTTTTCGATCAGTCACTGGCAGAACTCAAGCAAGAAGTGGACGCAGAAATTGAGCGTGGCATCGACACGCCGATCCCCAAAGATTTTTCAGGTGGCTATACACATCAAAGGCACAAGGCAAACTTCTTTATGCTGCAAAAAGCAGGCGTACTATTTCAAATATTAGAAGATGAAAAGTACGCTGTATACGTAAGAGACATGCTGTTGCAATACGAAGCGATGTACAAAACTCTGCCACTACACCCACAAACTCGGTCTTACGCACGAGGCAAGTTGTTTTGGCAAAACCTTAACGACGCAAATTGGTTGGTTTACGCGGCGCAAGGCTACGACGCCATCTACGACTGGCTACCCGTCGAACAGCGCGAGTTGCTTGAAGACAATTTGTTTCGGCCTTTCGCGGACCACATATCGATCGATTCACCTCAATTTTTCAATCGCGTGCACAACCACAGCACTTGGGGTGCGGCCGCCGTTGGGATGATTGGTCTGGCTATGCAAGACGATGCATTAGTCGAGCGCGCCTTGTATGGCATACCTATTGAAGCGCTTGATATGGATGCTAAAGATAATGATGGCGGGTTTATTTTTTCTCGAGATGGTAAAGCGGGATTTTTAGCCAATCTTAACGCGCCGTTCTCGCCAGATGGTTACTACACCGAGGGGCCCTATTACCAGCGCTACGCAATGTACCCATTTTTGATCTTTGCACAGGCTCTACAAAACACTAAACCAGAGCTCCAAATATTTGAACACAAAGACGGAGTATTACTCAAAGCTGTCAGCGTTCTGCTCAATCTAACCAACGCGCAGGGGGAATTCTTTCCTTTAAATGACGGGCAAAAAGGCATGTCTATTCAAAACGACGCAGTGGTTAGCGCACTGAACCTAGCGTATTACTACGGCAAGCAAGACCCAGCCTTGCTGAGCATTGCTCAAACCCAAGGGCGGGTCACCTTAGATGACGCTGGGTTTGCAGTGGCAGTAGGGGTTCGCGACGGTCAGACTGAAGATTTCATCAAGCCTTCGCTCAATTACTCAGACGGTGAGAACGGCGATGAAGGCGGACTAAGTTTGCTTAGAAGCCAAAATGAAGAGCTGTCGCTATTGTTTAAATACACGGCCCAAGGACTAAGCCATGGTCATTTCGACAAGTTGTCATTTTCGCTATTTGACGAACACGAAGTGCTGCAAGACTACGGCATGGTTCGCTTTGTCAATGTGGGCCAAAAGGGTGGGGGTAACTACCTACCCGAAAACAATTCTTGGGCGAAGCAGTCGGTCGCGCACAATACTTTGGTTCAAAACCAAGAATCTCATTTTGAAGGAAAGTACGAAATCGGCAGTCAACATCACTCAGACCTTTGGTTTTTCGACAACACAAACCGCAGCGTACACATCGTTAGCGCCCTTGATGAAAACGCCTACCCGGGTACCACATTACGCCGCACAATGGCGCTGATCACAGACGAGGAATTTGAAAAGCCTTTGGTTATAGATTTGTTTAAGGTCAATTCGCAGACCAAAAATGACTATGACCTACCGTTCTACTATTTCGGACAAGTACTACAAACCAGCTTCGACATAGACGCGGCGAAGCCCATCAAAACACTGGGCACGGCTAATGGCTATCAGCACCTTTACGTCGAAGCGACGGGTACACCAGACGGGTCGAGTTCGCAGTTTTCTTGGATGTCGAACAATAAGTTCTACACGATTACGACTCTGACCGACCCAACAGACCGTATTACATTAGCAAGAGTCGGCGCCAACGACCCAGACTTCAACTTAAGAAGAGACCCTGCGTTAATTGTTCAGCGCCCCAATGTTAATGATTCCTTGTTCGCTTCAGTTATTGAGCCGCACGGTGGATACGACCCTGTTTCTGAGTCGGCAAGAAACTCTTACAGCCAAATCTCGAGCATCGATGAGCTGGTAAACTCCGACGATTACTCTGGCGTATTGATTAAAACCGTAAAAGGTGGCACCAAGGTATTGGTAGTTGCCAACCGAGACAACACGCAAAGCGCCCAGCATGCCTTAGAGATTGACGGCACCCGATACGAATGGAGCGGTCCCTACTATTACGCAACTATTGAATAAACTGGACCAGTAGCTTGGCATGAACTGCGCCGCGGAGAAGTAAGCGGCGGCGCAGTCACTTTTTTACAGCTTAGGGCCGCGCTTGTAAGCGGCGCGCTAATTGATAGGCGTACAGAGAAGGTACGCTACGCAACTCGACATTAAGCTTTTCAACATAAGGACTAGGTCGGTAGTCGAGCTTAAATTGACGATTACCATGTAAGCCAATAATGTTGCCCAGCGGGCCCTCATCCAAGCCCTGTAAAGTCACGACTTCGTCTGCATACGCCCCACCCTGAACTAACACCTTTATATTCCAGCTGGTGTTGTAGGCGCCGTGCCCAGGCTGCCAATAAGGTGCACCGCTGCCATTATAAATAGGCACTACAGGTCCTTTTTTTGAATCCGAAGCACTTCGGTACAGCGTAACGTTGTCATACAGATTTTGATGGTTCGCGCCTGCATGTTGGTCCAGCGTGGCGCGGGTAAAAACTTGAGCATCCTTATACACGCACTTGGTTGATTGCGTGTTAAACGTCAGAGAATGCAGCACTGGATTAGTGATCGTAATATTCTCGGCCAAGGCGTTGTGCACATTGCCAAAATGCACTGCGTAATGGGCCTTCCGCACGCCTTCTGACACGATGTCTTTGTAGGTCAGGTTTGCGCTGTTATAGCTCAAAATGCCGCTATCAGCATTCGTGATTCTGATGCCGCGCGCCCAAGAATCATAAGCGCTGGTAAAGTAAATACCGTTATAGCCGCGCTCCAAGTGGTGGCCAAATGCAGGTGATACTGGGAACTCCAAGTGAAGGTCCTCAATCCCAACATGCGTAAGATGATCCCAGGCTGAGATCTGGGCAGGTATAGCTGCGTTAATATCATGCAGCAAGGGGTCAGCTATACTGACCTGCGTGCCATCTATCGCCAAAATTTTCGTCGTTTGTGCCACAACTGGTCGGTCTGGAAAACTCCAATGACGTGAACCCGCTTTTTTATACTCATCGCCGTATAAAGATTTAACGATACCGCCCTCTGGGCCTTCGCGATTAAACCAATGTATCTGCACGACATCACCAACACTGATCGAGTCAGCGGCCTTAACTGTGACGGATTTATCACCTCGCTCACCCGACTCGATTTGCTGCAATGCCGTGGGCTTTACAAAACTCTCCTCTAAATACGAGTAAGGGTTTGTGCCCGGTTTTTGAATCCAGATAAAGCCACCGGCCCATGAGTATTCGCTAAATAATTCATTAACGTTTTGATCTGGGTCGCGCTGAAACTTATTCTCGTCAGATAAGTATTTTCGTAACTCGTCTTGCGAGCTGCTCTTATCGACTTGGTTCAGCGGCCGAGGGAATAAAATAGTAGTGCCACCTTTACCAGAGCCTGCGCCTTGCAGCACAAGGTTTGAACGCTCAATTCGGAGAATTTCGGTTACTTGATAGGTGCCCGCTTCGAAACGAACAATAACCGGACCTGACACCTGATTGGCCTGATCAATGGCCTTAAGAATCGCCGCCGAGTCGTCTTTTCCATCATCAGCAACAGCGCCCGTGTCACTCACTTCAATCACTTTACCCTTAAAAACAGGTAGAGGCTCTAGGCCATTCTTGTACCCCGCGTAAGAGAAGTCCGGAAGATAAACTTCACTAGAGCGCGAGAGGATTTCTGGTAGAGCTGAATCTGTTTCAGCTACGGTAACGGGGGTGGCGAACACGGCAGCGAGCATACTCAAGCTGATCAGTGAGCTTGGCTTAAAAGAGCGCCTCGGATTATTGGTCTTAGTCATTTTTGCGATACCTGATTGCCTCACGACAGTGTGAAGCTTTAAAAAACTGAGTTGCAATGTGATGCACAAAAAACCGCTAGGCATGCGTCAGCAGCAAGTTAAGCAAGCGCCTGATACGGCCAAGCCACTCAGAGAATCCTTGTCGCTTAAAATTAAAATAGCGGTTCAATTATTATAATAATTACATCCCGTAAAATAAATAAGCAAGTGTTTTATCAGGAGTCGCCGCAAACGACTTACCTACAATCACGCGGTGCGGACTTCAGGGTAAGCGCGAAAACCTAGGTTTTCAGAAATATTTTTACCGGCTGTTTGCAATAACTCAACGTATTCCGCTTTGCGTTTGTCGTCATATCTTACGGTAGGAAATGAAATAGACAGGCCAGCAATTACATCGCCAAAACGGTCGTACACTGGCGCGCCTATACAACGCAAACCAGGCTCTTGTTCTTGATTGTCCTCTGCGTACCCTTGTTCCCTAACTCGCTGCAACTCGATCAATAATTCATCGACATTTTCTAAGGTACGATCAGTGTTTTTAACGAACTCAACATCTTTGAGGATTTCTCTCACTTGCGCTTCTGTTTTACCCGCCAATAGAACTTTACCAATAGCGGTACTGTACAAAGGGTTGCGCCGTCCAATGCGCGACTGCATTCGCAAGCTATAGCCAGAGTCGATTTTATGAATGTAGATAATTTGATCTGCATCCAGTGCGCCTAAGTGCAATGCCTCATTGGTGTGCTCAGACAACACCTTCATTTGCGTATTAGCCAAAGACACTAAATCAACATGCTCTAAAGCCGTGGCGCTGACCTCAAAAAGCTTGAGCGTTAAAGAATATCGATCCGCCTCACCCTCTTGAGCAACATAGCCCAACATTTTCATGGTTTGCAGGAAACGGTAGACCGTGCTTTTTGACATCATTAAGCGCTGC
>CAZOIG010000002.1:0-8868 GCA_964579235.1 uncultured Gammaproteobacteria bacterium | reverse complement strand
GAGAACGTGAATAGGTTCTTTTACTTTTTTATATGATTTGCTTGCGAAATCCGGAAAGAAACGCTCACCTTCGCTGCCAGCAAGAACGGCTGAGTTATCAGAGTAAGCAACTAAAGTCCCGTGGTCATTCAGACGATGTGTTTCGCGAATCATGCGAAATAAAGAGTGTTCTTGCTTATCTCCGTCTAACAGCCAATCCGCATTGAAAATTTTATGACGGCAATGCTCGGAGTTTACCTGCGCAAACATCATCAACTCGACGTCTGTGGGGTTCTTATTGAGCGCAGTATATTGTTCTAACAGGTATTGGATTTCGTCATTTGACAGAGCCAAACCCAAGCGCTGATTAGCCTCATCTAAGGCCACAATACCATTATCCAATAATGCAATTTCAGTAAGCGGCGTAGGCTCTGCTTGGTCAAATAGGCTCGCGGCCTGCTCTAGTTCAAACACCACTGACTCGGTCATTGGGTCATGCAGGTGTGCCGCAATCAAACTTGGATCTAAACCATCAAGGCTATCAGCTTGAATATAAAAAGCCACCGCGCGCTCTACTCGCGCAACACTATTCAGCCCACAAAGATGGACGATATCGGTGGCTTTGGTTGACCACGGAGAAATCGTACCCAAACGCGGCAATACAAAGATTCGAAGACCTGAATATTCGACCTCTGGTTTGTGCGGACCGTAGGTCAACAACTTTTCGAGTTTCTGCTGGTCGTCCGACGCTAAGCTCTGATGACCGGGCGCGAGACTGACTAAATGTTGATACTCGGAATCGAGACTTGTGACGCTCGGATACTCTTGGCGGATAGCCGCAAGCAATTTTTTGACTCTAAAATCGGATACTGCTTGACTGCCTCTTAGCCGCAACATACTCATGCCTTTGCTGAACCTTTTATCTGGGTGAAAACTATTTTTTTGCGAAACGTCTCGTTTAAGCTAAGTCCAAAACACACCGAGCTAAGCGGACACCTCTTCTGGTAACTGGGTATAAAAATCACGAACAAATGACAAAACTTCGCGAATGGGAAAACGCCTAAGTTCGCTTCGACAAATCCGTAATTTACTCTGTGTGATTTGCTCTTTATAGTGTCAAGCCGATTCGGCTCGCGACTTCTTCGTAGGCTTCGATCACACCGCCGAGGCCTCTTCTAAACCGATCTTTATCCATTCGTTCCTTGCTCTTAGCGTCCCAGATACGACAGCCATCAGGAGAAAATTCGTCGCCTAAAAACAAGCTTCCATTTTGCTTGCCGAACTCCAGTTTAAAATCCACCAAAATTAGGTCGCCGCTCGCGAACAGTGCTTGCAGAACGTCATTCACCTTGAACGTTAGCGCCTTCATTTCTTCTACGTCTTGCGCCGCTGCCCAGCCGAAAGTTTCTATGTGGTATTCATTAACCATAGGGTCATGCAAGGCATCGTTTTTAAGGAAAAACTCAAAAGTCGCCGGATTCAAAATCGTTCCGTCTTCAATGCCCAATCGTTTTGTCATCGAGCCGCTCGCGCGATTTCGAACAACGCATTCAATTGGAATCATTTCCAAACGGCGCACAAGTGCCTCATCGTCTGATAACAACTCCAAAAAGTGGGTTTGAATCCCAGCATCGGCTAAATGCTGCATGACGTAAGCGTTGAACTTATTATTGATTACACCTTTACGTTCAAGCTGTTCAATTTTCTCGCCATCAAACGCAGAGGTGTCGTCGCGAAAATGAAGGATAAGGGCATCATCTCGATCGCTTTCGTAAACGGTCTTTGCTTTGCCACTGAAGAGTTGCTTGCCTCTTTGCATGAGATGTCTCTCTTAAAAATTAAGCTGTGTAATCTAGACGATTACTTTAGTTCAAATAAATTTTGCGCTTGCCGCTATTCGCCGACAAGCTTGCTGATGATCGGCTGAGAGAATCGCGATGCAACCTCTTCACCCGCCCTATTGAGTACAGTCACTCTTGTTTTACCGCCATTTTCAGTCAGCTTTAACGAACAATATTCAGCAGCAGGACTGTTGCTATCACGCTTAAAGAAAGTCCAACGACCCGAGCGCTCGCTAGAGGCCCCATCGGGAATCTCTCCGCAGCCAATGAACATGCGAGAATCGGCAACATTGCGAGAAAAAATACTCATCCCTGTTAGCTTAGCTTGCTCGATCAAAGCCTGCCAAGCGTTCGCGAGCGGCGCGTCTATTAAAAGACGTGTAGCACCGCGATTTGACTGAGTCTGCGCGGTTCGGATTAAGTTATTCGGAGCGGCATTTGCAGCGCTGGGCGCAGCAGAATTCGCTTGTACCGCTTCAACGACTTGAGTCGATTGCACAGGCGCTGACGTCGGTACTGACGTCGGTACTGACGTCGGTACTGATGTAGGCACTGATGTAGGCACTGATGTAGGTACTGGAGCCGATACTGGAGCAGGCGCCGCTGACGGTGATGGCAGGGTTTTAACCAGCGGAGGAAGCTCAACAGCGCTTCGATAGTCCACGCTATTGTCTTGCCCTACGAGTGCTCGATTGCCACCGCATGCAGTTAAAGCAACTGACAATGACGCGGCCATAATAAAACGAAGATAGGAAGTTTTTTTCATCACGGGATTTTTATAATTATTCTAGAAATGGACCTAGCACATGCTTCGCAATACAAATTCTGTCTCGCCTTTACTAACAACTTGTAGCCTAGACTAGTTAACGATCGCCTGAGCGTGCAATCAAGCTAGCACTCACCGTCTCCTAATCTGGGGCGCTCAAAAGCATTAAGCAAAGCACTAAACTATGTCAATACATTCTGAGTACAGAGATTGACACGTTTGCACTCTAAATGAATTCAGTTGCGACCTCATCGAGACGCTCGGCAAGCGATCCTGAAACCGCCGTTAACGGCAATCTAAGCAGGTTCGAAGTATACCCCATCTTGCTCACAAGATACTTAACTGGCATCGGATTTGCATCCACAAAGAGTATTTTGTGTAATGCTCTTAAACGCGCGTCGATCGACTCAGCTAATTCATAATCATTAGCCAAGGCCGCCTCGCACATCTGGCTCATAAGCTTCGGCGCTACATTCGCCGTTACCGATATATCGCCTACGGCGCCTACCTTCATGAGGTCTAACGCTGTGCCATCATCGCCAGAGAGCACGCTGGCTCGACCCGCACAAGCGTCGATCAGATCCTTACCTCGTGACACATCGCCCGTGGCGTCTTTTAAAGCCGAAATGTTAGGGTGTTCAAAAAGCTTTAGAACGCTCTCATTACTCAAATCAGCCACAGTGCGCCCCGGCACGTTATACAGAACAAGGGGTAAGTCTGTAGCGTCAGCGATTGCGGTAAAATGAGCAATCAAGCCAGTCTGATTCGGTTTATTGTAGTAAGGCACTACCGATAAGGCTGCATCCGCGCCAACTGATTCAGCGCGTCGGCTGAGCAAAATTGCTTCGGCAGTTGAATTCGCTCCCGTTCCAGCAATCACTGGAATACGCCCCGCAACAGTACTGACTGTGCGCTCGATAACACGAAGGTGCTCATCGACTGTCAGAGTGGCGGACTCACCAGTGGTACCCACAGCGACTATGCCATGCGTGCCCTGCTGAATATGAAACTCCAGCAAGCGATCGAGACTCTTGAAATCTACCGAGCCATCGCTTTGCATCGGCGTAACTAAGGCGACAATACTACCTTTCAGCATGACTAATTCTCGGCCGCCTCGCGACGTCTAAACTTGTTGATCTTTTTATAAAAATAAACTGCCGCGCCACCCGTTATGTAGCTGCCCCCGATGAGCAAGAAGGCTAAGGGCGGGTCTAAATAGATAATCGAAATAACGATCACCAAGAGAATAAGGCCGATAAACGGCACCTGTTCTCGAACCTCAACATCTTTGAACGACCGATACTTAATGTTGCTGACCATCGCTAAGGCCAGCAATATCATCAGCAAACCCAGCGCAGGTGAGAAATAGGCCGGCGAAATACCGTAATCAACCATAACCCACACAACAGTTGCAAGCATGGCCGCTGCACCTGGGCTAGGCAGCCCCATAAAGAATCGTTTGTCACTGATCGTTGCCGAGTTAAAGCGCGCCAGACGGAGCGCCGCGCAGGCGATATAAACAAAGGCGATTAAGCTGCCAATGCGACCTAAGTCTTGTAATACGTAATCGAACAAAATGAAAGCGGGAGCCACACCGAATGACACCATGTCGGCCAAGCTGTCGTACTGTGAGCCAAACTCAGTCTGAGTATTGGTTAGCCGCGCGAGTCGACCATCAATGATGTCCATAATCATTGCGGCGAAAATCGCCAGGCAGGCGGCTTCGAAATTACCCGCCCTTGCCTGCATGATCGCGTAAAAACCAGCAAATAGACCGGCAGTGGTAAATAAATTAGGCAGCACATAGATACCTCGACCACGATTCGAGGCTTTAACCCCTGACTGATCAATGCCCGAGTCTTTTGCGGCCGTGCGCCCGGTGCGTTGGTGATCTATAGCGTGCACGTTGCGAGCCGAGTTATTTGGCTGTGAGGTGTTCTCGCTGGAACCAGAATTTTGCGTATCGTCATTCATGTCGTGAGTATAGCAATCTTAGCTCTTAAGTCCCCATGAGGTTAACAAGCCCTCATAGATAAAACGACAAAAGCAACGCCGAAAGGTCAGCGCCGGACTAGCTAAAACGTCCTAATATGGAGGACCCTGAGCTTACGTTGTCACCAAGTTTCACACTGGTTTGAAAGTCAGCCGGCAAAAACAAGTCCACGCGGGAGCCAAAGCGGATAAACCCATAACGTTGACCGCGCTCTAATTGATCGCCTTTCTCAACGTAACACAAGATCCGCCGGGCGATTAACCCCGCCACTTGTACCGACACAACATCGTGGCCAGCCGCGGTTTCAAAATGAACCGCATTGCGTTCGTTTTCAAGTGACGCTTTGTCCAGTGCCGCGTTCACAAAGGCGCCCTCAGAGTACCAAATGTTTTTTACGCTCGCCGCGTCAGGTGCACGGTTAGAGTGCACAGAAAATACGTTCATAAACACACTGATCTTAAACGCCTCTCGATCAAGATATGGGTCTTTAACCATACCCGTAAATATCACCTTGCCGTCGGCAGGCGATACAATTACACCGTCGTCTTGAGGAATTGCTCGATAAGGGTCGCGAAAGAACTGCAGCACGAACGCCGCAATAACCCAAAACAAGACACCAATCTTCCAACCAAAAACAAACGTGGTAAGACCAGCAGCAAAGAGCGTAAGGCCAACGTAAAACCAACCTTCGCGAGCTAACTTGGGGTGTTGATCGATAATTTTCATATAACTTAATTAAATCCTAATTCAGAACAAGTTGTAACGAGCAAAGCGTGTAAGTTAACCCGATAGAGCAAAATAAATGGCGTTGAAGCAATGTTAGCGTGGTGGAACGCGCAATACGCGTTCGTCAGACGCCAAACCAATCACGCCTGAACGTACTACTTCAATGACTTCGGTTACGCTAAAACTATTGAGCAACTCGTCGACCTTCTCTGAACTACCGCTCATTTCGACTATGTACTGATTAGCGGCCACGTGTACCGCGGTCGCGTTAAATGCTTTGACCACCCGTTCAAAGGCTTCAGTTTGGTTCTCAGGAACCAACAACTTGATTAAGACGATTTCGCGCTCAAGATGGCCACTTACGGTAATGTCTTGCAGGGCTGCTACGTCTACCAGCTTACTTAAATGCTTTTCGATTTGGTCGACCTTTCGATCGTCGCCAACCGTCACGATTGTCATGCGCGATAGGGTTGGGTCATTGGTTGGTGCTACCGTTAACGATTCGATGTTGTAGCCACGAGCGGAGAACAAACCAGAAACGCGTGACAGCGCGCCAGATTCGTTTTCCAATAAAACTGAAATAATGTGCCGCATCTTAGCCTCCTAAACTGGCTTTGAGCCGGGTCGCAAACGCATATCATTGTGGCCTTTTCCGGCCTCAATCATGGGATAAACGTTTTCAGTTTGATCAGTAATGAAATCCATAAAAACCAAACGGTCCTTCAGCGCAAACGCTTCTTTGAGTGCGCCTTCTACATCGCCCGGTTTATCAATAATCATACCGACATGACCGTACGATTCCGCCAGCTTCACAAAATCTGGCAATGAATCCATGTACGAATTTGAGTAGCGTTTTTCGTAGTTAAATTCTTGCCACTGTCGCACCATACCTAGGTATCGGTTATTCAAATTAATGACTTTCACCGGCAGATCATACTGTTTGCAGGTCGCCAGCTCTTGGATGCACATTTGAATACTGCCTTCGCCCGTAATACAAGCCACGTCAGCATCTGGATGCGCGAGCTTCACGCCCAAAGCCGACGGCAAACCAAACCCCATCGTGCCTAAGCCACCCGAGTTAATCCAACGGTGAGTGTCTGAGAAACCGTAAAACTGCGCGGCAAACATTTGATGCTGCCCTACATCGGACGTTACATAGGCTTCGCCGTTGGTTACTTCGTGCAACTTTTGCACAACCATTTGCGGTTTAATAATGGTGTCGCTCGGCTCGTACCAAAGACTGTCCAAACCACGCCACTCATTAATCTGTTGCCACCAATTGACCGTTAACTCTGGGTTAATGTCTTGTTTACGACGCTCCAGCTCGGCGTTGAAACCAATCATGACTTCTTTCACATCACCGATGATGGCAATGTCCGCCTTAATGTTCTTATCAATCACCGAAGGGTCGATATCCACGTGCAAGATTTTCGCATGTGGTGCAAAGTTGTCTAAGGTTCCGGTTATCCTATCGTCAAAACGTGCACCCAAAGCAACGATCAGATCGGCCTCATGCATGGCTTTATTCGCTTCATAGGTGCCGTGCATCCCTAGCATGCCCAAAAACAGTGGGTCATCATGTGGGTAAGCGCCCAAACCCATTAGGGTATTGGTACACGGAAAGCCCAACATTCTTACCAGCTTACGCAGCTCTGCTTGAGCATTGGCGCTCACAATGCCGCCGCCGGTGTAGATCACTGGACGCTTGGCATTGAGCATGGCCTCTACGCCACTCACAATCTCACTCAATGGCGGTGAAGCAACTGGTGGATAGGCTCGCATTTCTACCTCTTTTGGATAGATAAACTCAGCGACCTCCGCCGTTATGTCTTTTGGAATATCAACCAGAACAGGGCCCGGGCGGCCGGTAGTCGCGATATGAAACGCACGCTTGATGGTCTCAGCAATGTCTTCAACATTTTGAATCAGGAAGTTGTGCTTCACACAAGGTCGGCTGATACCGATTGCGTCGATCTCTTGAAACGCGTCATAGCCAATAAGAGGCTGCATTACCTGACCACTTAGCACCACCATAGGAATGCTGTCCATGTAGGCCGTTGCCAAGCCCGTAATGGCGTTGGTCACACCCGGTCCAGAAGTGACCAGCACCACGCCCGGCTTGCCCGTAGCGCGCGCATAGCCATCTGCCGCGTGTGTCGCACCTTGCTCGTGTCGAACCAAAATATGCTGCACATCATCTTGGCGATGAAACGCATCATAAATGTGCAGCGCGGCCCCACCGGGATACCCAAACACAAATTCAACACCCTCTTCTTTGAGGCTTTTTACAACTATATCAGCGCCCTTTGCTTGCACCTTCTTTCTCCACTACTCGGTATTGTTAGAGTAAATAATTGGTCGAGCTCTCGAACCAAACCCTTCAAGCATCAAATTTATTTCAGCCCCCGTCTTGCAGACCTTCCACAGAAAACACACTGATAGTGTTTTCAGCGAGCAAAAACACTCGCTAAAGGGTAAGCAAAAGAACCATAAAAGCCCCACCGCAATCGCCTGATTAGCAACAGCTGCTTCGACCTTGAAAGCAAGTTCCAACGGGCGATTCGAAGGGATCGAGTATAAATAGGCTGAAGCAAAAAAGAAACGATTGCTTGACCTTATTGTGCAGAGTCTAATGGATAGTTTATGACGTACAAATGAGTATTCAAAAAATGCTCTTATTTATGCTATTCACTAAAGGAATTTCGCCGCCATGTTAGAACATCAGGAGTGGCGAAATCTCCACAGTCACGTAAAATGACGCTGTACCGCGAGAGGTGATAATCGTGAATTAGTCGGCTAGATCTGTCTAACGACAATTGAGACACCATGGATCGTACTCCCTAAATCAACAACTAAGATGCTCACGATGACAACATACTTCGTCTCCGACCTACATTTAACTGAAGAAAAGCCACACATCACCGCAGGTTTCGTAAAATTCTTAACCGAAACAAGTGCCGACGCTGACGCAATTTACGTGCTTGGTGATTTATTCGAGTATTGGATAGGCGATGACGCAGCCGACTTGCTCGGTGTTGGTCCAATTTTGGAAGCTATGCACGCTCGGGCTAGCCAAACTCCGTGCTACTTTATTGCAGGTAATCGAGACTTTCTGGTGAGGTCTGAATTCGCTAAAGCGAGCGGGTTTTCTATTCTTGCGGACGAAACTGTAGTCGATCTTTACGGCACGCCCACTCTCCTCTTACATGGGGACAGCTTATGCACCGACGATATCGCGCACCAAGAGTTTCGCGCGCAGATGGTGAATAACACGAAATGGTGTGACGAGTTTTTGAGCCAAGACTTACCGCAACGTATTGAAATGGCCAAAGCCGCGCGTCAACAAAGTCATCAGCACAAGTCAGAGATCAGCATGGAAATCATGGATGTTAGTGAATCGGCGGTACTCAATGCGTTTACTCAGCATGGAGTTAGCCACATGATCCACGGACATACTCACCGACAAAACGTGCACCACTATGAACTTGAGAGCGGTTTGGCGACCCGCACCGTATTAGGTGATTGGGGAGATACTGATAGCATTTTGAGGCTTACGGCTGAAG
>CAZOIG010000001.1:0-1599 GCA_964579235.1 uncultured Gammaproteobacteria bacterium | reverse complement strand
ACGCGTGCGCGTTGGCTCGATAAACAAAATGGTTCTGGTCGCAGATCCCAAAACGCTCGGATTGATGCGCGCTCGCTTTCAAGATCACACGCGCGACGCCATAAGTGAGGAAATAGGCGGAGACTTTGCCCACAACACGGTTGCAGAAGTCGAAGCACTAATAACGCGATACAAGGCGGGCTAAACAGAAATAAAAGCCAGCGTGAAAAAACCTACGGATATGGTGGCGGCCACCAATAAACAGATTGACGCAAAATAGCGCCCCCTAGAAGCAACCGCGAAAAGAACACCTTTGAAGAGCGTATTGGACATGATCGCAAGTGCGATCGCGAGCGCAGCGACCCTCGGCGAGACAACTGATCCGGCGAGTTTAGGAACCGATAGTGAGACCGCTTCGATATCAATCGCACCGGTTAGAGACGAGACAATTAAAAGAGCTTGTCCGCCAAACATGGTGGCCGCACCTTTTGAGACGAGCAATGCTAGGGTCAAAATGATTGCAAATGTAGCGGCTTCGCTAAGGTCTAGCGGGTTTTTGAGTGTAACTTGGTCGGGATGACTTCGATCATCAGAACGATTTAGGCTAAGAACAAACACAAAAGCCATCACCACGAACATCGCAACAATTGTTGGCGCGAGCGCTTTGATCAAGCCAGGTGCGATCACGAGCACAACCATGCCGGTGCGGATCAACATCATTGTCCAAGCTAAACACAAAGCCGATAAGCCAACGCCTTGTGCAAGTTTTCCTTGGCCAGCCATGCGAGCGATCGCCAGTGTGACCGCTGTTGAAGACACCAATCCACCTAGGAACGCTGTTAGGAGTAAGCCACTTCGCTGACCAAACCATTTAGTGCCGACATAAGCGAGAAAACTCAATCCGCTGATTAGAACGACCATCAACCAAATCATCTGCGGGTTTAGTGCGTCGAATGGCCCGAAGTCTTCGTTCGGCAGTAACGGCAACACCACAATACTGATCAAAAGCCATCGTAGAAAGGCGCTGATCTCTGCCTCGCTCAAACGGTTTAAAAACGCGTGCAGCGGAACCCTGAGCCAAAGCAAGAAGGTTGTTACGACGCCGCCCATGGCTGCAAGCTGAGAGCTTTGGAGTACGGCAACGGCGCCGAGCGCATAAGCGAGAAGCGCTGCCATCAGACTGGTAACACTCACCTCATCTGAGTGTTCAAGTTGTTCTTCATAGCCTTTGCGCAGGAATAATGTGATCGCGAGCAATCCGCCGGCGACAATGAAGCCCTGTCCACGGTCGATCAGAGCCAGTAGCCCTCCGAAAAGACCGATCAAGCCAATTGTACGAAACCCAGCAATTCGGCTGCCTTTTGGGCCTTCGCGGTCCTTCCAACCGCGTTCCAAGCCAATGAGTAGACCAATACCAAGCGCAGTCGTCAGGCTAAGCAGCGTTCCCAGATCGAGCATGAATCCTCCAGCGAATGATCAGTAGTCGTAACGGTCGCAACGCAATTGACTTGGCTCAATGTGCGCCCGGCTGAACGTGCAAATGTGCGACCGAGTCATCAGCGTGGCATACACTACGAATTCACGGAGTTCATTATGATAAAACCTATACTTGGATCTCTT